>CAZJLZ010000159.1:0-6165 GCA_964546775.1 uncultured Cryomorphaceae bacterium
ATCCGATTCAATACAACCTTTCGGTTGATTTTTATTATGAAGGAGTATTGAGGGAATCCGGTGAACTGAATCATTGTATTCCGGCTGGAAGTACTCGCAAAGGAAAACTGAACGGGGTTTATTTATTGTCAGAGAATTTCACTTCGGAGCAAATTTCTGGCAGCGACTTCAAACTGGAACTGAACGATATTGAAGTGGAGATAATGGATGATTGCCCACCCGAAACCGAGGGTTAAAACTTCCTGTTCAAAAATCCATGCATCTTTTCACGAAACAGCGCATACTTTGCCAGATCGTTATGCCGCCCACGGGGAATGGTAACCATTTGTTTGTCGTCAGAACCTGCTTTTTCGAACAACTTGAGACCTGATTGATATGGCACCACCCGATCGCGCGTACCGTGAAAAATAATTAACGGATTCCTGATTCCGCCAATAATTTCGTCCGAGCGGAATGGATAGCGCAGCAAAAAACCAATCGGCACATATGGAGCCTGTTGCTCTGCAATTTCGAGTAAACTGTAAAACGGAGTTTCCAGGACCAACTTCGATTCGGGGTGTTTTGCGGCCAAAGGTACTGCCACACCAGAACCCAAGGATCGACCATAGATTACAATATCCTTTTTCTCGTAAAATTGTTCCAGATACTGATAGGCCGCTTCGGCGTCCAGATGCATGGCCATTTCCGAACGTCGGCCTCGGCTCTTTCCATAGCCGCGATAATCGATGATCAGTACATCAAAACCATAACTGGTAAGCTCTTCTCCGGTAACAGCCCAACGTCGAATACTGCCGGTATTACCATGGAAATATAAAATGACGCCACGCTTTTCTTTTGACTTAATGTGCAGGCCGTGAATCCTTCCTTTGAATGGAGTATTCAGAAAAACCTCGTCGTATTCACTGGCCAATGTATAATTTACTTTATCACTGCTATGTACGGCAATAAAGATAAATCGCTCCTGCAGGACGAAATACAAAGCAATGGCCAGTCCGTACAGAACCAGAACCACCCATAATATTTCCCAAAACAATTGCACTGCGTTGAAAGTAGCAATAACTAAAACGACGGTCAATTAAATTATGAAACTTCCGGATAAAGAGTTCTTCAACTTCACATTGTGTAAAACCCATTTAACAAGGAACATAACTTATACGCAATTTCTGCAACTTTGATTGTGAATAATCAACCATATTAAAAGAACCATTTATGAGAACCACTCCAACCATTATACTGGCATTGCTAATGAGTTTTTCGACTTTTGCTCAAACAGAGCCGATTGAGGAAAAAATAGCCGAATTGGAAAAGCAGGAAAAGACCATAAGCAAGGAAGCTGAAAACCTGCGCAAACAGATTGATAAATCAGAAAACAATGTTATCAAACTGGATAAAGATCTGATAGATTGTCAAAAAAAACAAAATCAGACCATTTCCAATGTCTCCAACCTGAAAGCAGAAATTGCAGGATTTGATCTGGAAGCACTTCAGGAGCAAATTAAAACTTTGGAGAAAGAGAATAAAAAGCTGGATAATTCAGCACAAAAAATAGAGAAAGATATCGCTAAACTACACGATGAAATAAAGAAAATCGAATTGGAAATTCAGGAGCTTGAATTGCAGAAATCTTCCGAAATTAACCTGAAACAGTCGAAAGCTGACGAAATTGCCCGGATCGAAAAAACTATTGTAGCCAACAATTTGGAGAAAAAAGAAAAGGAGATCAAGGAATCAGAAAAAGAACTGGAGAAATCGAAAAAGAATTTTGAAAAAATTAACGAAGGGATTTCACAGGAAAAACGATCTCAACAAACGATGGCAGAGCAACTTAAAATTGTTGACCTGCAACTTGAATCGGTGCGTGCATCTCTCGAAGCACAACGGGAACTGTTAAATAACTAATCTGTGAATGTTCCCCATATTTCAGGTAGAAATAAGGGTACGGGTTGCTTTTTATCAACAATTTTAAAATACTTTATGTGAATTAGTTAATTTAGGAAGTATGAACTCGCTGCGCTTTTTCAATCGAAAATTATACTGGTGGTTCTTCCTATTTTATATTCCAGTCCTTGCTGATGCTCAGAACATTCATAAGAAGCATTTTGTTTTTAACAATATTTCTTCAATCGAAATGGTTGAAGCAGCGGATTCGGTCATACGCTCTCTCGAAGGCGTAATTCTTTTGCGCTCTGATTATCTAACTAAAAATTGTATCGGATTATTTGAAAGTGAATATCAATATAATGAGCAAACTTTTATCTCATTGCTTTCACCTCTTGGTATTGGAATTAAATGCTACGCCAGTACCGTTTATAGTGGAGAGCCATTGATTCCCATTCATCCACGCTATTGTCGCGAGATTTCCGGTATAACTGATCTTGAACCAGACCGTGGTACTGGCGCGTGTTGTAACAACGGACTTAGCAACGGTACGTGGGGTTGTGAGAACAATGCGTGTGAAACCGCAATTTGTAATGGTGATGCTTTTTGCTGTGCCAATATCTGGGATATGTTTTGCGCTCAAGCAGCTTTGACCAATGCACAAAATGGAGGGCCATGTGCTGGAGTCTCAGACTGTCCTGGTCCCGGGGCTGGTATAGGACTTTGTTGTTCCGCTAATGGAACTCCGGGATGCGAGAATGCGGCCTGTCAGAACGCTATTTGTTCCCAGGATGCATTTTGTTGTGCCACGCAATGGGATGGCGTCTGCGCAGATGCTGCAATTGCCAACGCCAATGCTGGGCTGGCTTGTTCCGGAATTTCGAATTGCGGGAGCGGGACAGGTGGTGGCCCTTGTTGTGCTGCTGCTGGAAATGGTTCACCAGGTTGTGAAAACGCAGCTTGTCAGAATGCCATTTGTGCCCAGGACGCGTTTTGCTGTACAACTACCTGGGACGGACTATGTGCCGAAGCCGCAAATGAAAACGCTCTGGACGGTGGGCCATGTTCCGGAATTTCAGATTGTCCGACAGGAAACACGGGAGGACCTGTTACTGCGGGTGATTGTGTGAACTCAATTAACGTGTGCACCGACCTTTCGTTTAGCATTGATCCCAATGGCTATGGAAATACCAATGAAATTCCACCCCTCGGTTCATTTGCAAACCCTGCATATGGCTCAGGATTTGAACCAGCAATGCCTTGGGGATCAGGTAACATGGGGTGCTTACGGGCCAACGAACTGAACAGCACGTGGATGATAGTTAACATAGAAACCGGGGGAATACTTGAATTTACCTTTGGAGGCCTGGGCACTCAAACCGGCTTTTATGATTGGATTATGTACACCTATGACAGCAACACTTGTACAAACATTATCAACAATAATATTGCTCCTATACGTTGCAACTGGAATCTAGCCTCATCCGGAGGAACCGGACTTGCGAACACCATTCCAGCTGGTGGAAATGCTGGCAATTTCGAACCTCCCCTGAATGTAAATGCTGGTGATCAGTACGTAATCTGCTTTTCCAACTGGAGCTCGGTTTCAACCAACGTCCCGCTCCAATTTGGAGGGACCGCAGGTGTGAGCTGCACCCCACTCCCTGTAGAACTGAGCAATTTCGGCGCCAAGAGAATGGCTCAGGATGTTCAACTGAATTGGACGACATCTTCAGAAATCAACAATGATTATTTTACCTTAAAAAGAAGCACCGACGGCATCAACTGGAAAAAAGTTGCCACCATTTCGGGTCACGGATTCTCTACACACGACATCGAATATGACCATATAGATCAAAATCCACCACCCACCTATTATTACTACCAACTGTTTCAGCAGGATTTCAATGGAAGTCCGGAATTGATTGGAACTACCGCCGTGGATATGACAAAAGGAGACTGGGACATCTATCCAAATCCCAGTCAACAGGAATGGCGCATCACCGGAACAGCATTCTCCGAAAATATGCAAGTGGAAATGATGGATATCCACGGGCGTTCCATTCCTTCGCAAGTTTCTATTAACGTTCAGCAATTGGAAGTTCAAATGATCAAGCACAAACCCGGGTTATACTATCTCAAACTCACCGATCCATCCGGCCGATTGATCACATTGTTGCGTCTGGTTGCCATTCAATAAATACTTCCTCTCCCAATTTTGATTCAACTATTTTTGTGTTGAACAAAATTCAGAACGGCCAAAATGAAGGAATCACACGAAATATTTATGCAGAACGCCATCGATTTGTCGATCAGTGGAATGAAAAACAATGAAGGAGGTCCATTTGGAGCTGTGGTCGTGAAAGATGGAGAAATCATCGGGCGGGGCAACAACAAGGTGTTGCTCAGCAACGATCCCACCGCTCATGCCGAAGTCGTGGCGATTCGGGATGCTTGTTTGAAACTGGGAAGTTTTCAACTCGATGGTTGTATTTTGTATACTTCCTGTGAACCTTGTCCGATGTGCCTCGGCGCTATTTATTGGGCGCGACCGGAAAAGGTATATTTCGGATGCACCAAAAAAACCGCTGCCGATGCCGGCTTTGATGACGACTTTATTTACGACGAAATCAATCTTCCTTACGATTCAAGAAGTATTCATTTCGAGCAGTTGATGGACGCGAATGCCGCGAAAGCTTTTCAGATCTGGAAATCCAAAGAAGACAAAACACCCTACTGATTTTCCGAAAATGGCAAGGCCCCTGCTTTCGCAGAGGCCTTATGTCGCAAACCTGTAAGCCGGGTTCTGTACTCCGACGAATGTCGGAGCCTTCATCATTTATCTAAGCGACCTACCCTCCCGGATCGGGCGAGCAGCCCTCAAACCCGGGTATACATGGTCTTACAGCCCGAAAGGTTTACCCCAACTCCGGATTGCTCCGTTGTTGCGTAAGCTCTTACCTCACGTTTTCACCCTTACCCCGACATGCGCCGGGGCGGTATTGTTTCTGTGGCACTTTCTGTAATTCCGCAATTGCTTGCGAAATCCCCCCGTTTTCACAAGGTACGGCGCTCTGTGCTGCCCGGACTTTCCTCCCCGAAATACATCGAAGCGATGAAGCGGTTTGCACCGCAAAATTACGTTTTATTAGCGATGATGAATGGTCACTTCCGTAGCTCCGTTCTGCCCGTATGTATGAAATGGTGCATCCCGAAAAGAACATTCAGGGTAAAATTCCAATGCTTTACGAATCTCGTTCTTCAATACCCCCTGCCCGATTCCATGTATGAAAACAACTCTATTTCGTTTTTCGCGAATGGCTGTTTCAATCATCCTTTCAAAATGCCGCATCTGAAGATCCAGTTTCTGATGTGGTTCCATTCCCGCATCGTCATCTACCAATTGGTGAATGTGCAAATCGACTTCCACCACATCTTCCTTTTTGCGTTTTAATGGAGGTAAATGCCTGAACTTACGTTCAAAATCGTCTTCTGCCTTTTTCTTTTCGGGTGTCAACAGACGCTTTTCTACAAAACCATCAATGACGTCCTTCTCCATTTTATAGGCTTTTTCCTCTTCGTCGCGGCTTCCTACGAGGACCAGCTCATCTACGGGATAAGGCATGTCAAATCCATCTTCTGAAACCACCATTGCCTCGTCAGGTCCGTTAAATGACACAATGGTTCCGCCTCCCACATCATTCAAAAAACTCACCCGATCTCCTATCTGAAAATTACCCATTGTTTTTAGCTTTGAAGCAAATTTACGGAATTGAAATACACCACTCCTTCCTTGTTTAACCTGACTAATTGCCCACGATGATTTCTTTTGGTCATCAAAAAATTTCGAGGATACGGCAATGGATTTTGTTCATTTTCCTGGCAGCGAGTATATCTATCAAGGCTCAAAACAACCCGGTCTTCGTTGAACCCGAGATTTCTGTTGGCAAAGTAATCGGCAATTACCCCGATTTTCCTCCAACCGGTTTGAGAAGCGGGCTGTCTGTGAGCGTGGGAGCATTGCATTGTGACTCATTGCGGCAATGGCCGGCGTGGTTCAACTTTCCTGCGGCCGGAATTACGTTCGGTGCGCATCGGTTGGGAAACGATGCCGTTTATGGCTACGAATTCGACGTCATTCCATTCATAGCGCTGTCACCTTCAAAATCCATGACCAACCGCTTGTGGTTCAGAATTGGAATGGGGCCTGCCCTTTTTACGAGACACTATTTTAGTCCGGGGAATGATGTCAACAAATCCATTGGCTCTTCGTGGAACTGGGCTTTT
>CAZJLZ010000160.1:0-5274 GCA_964546775.1 uncultured Cryomorphaceae bacterium
ATGTGTTTGTGGTCAACGGCCATACCGATGCCCAGATGCTGCCGGTGATCGACTACAAAGGAAAAAAGATCGTTTTCATGGCGGACCTGTTGCCTAGCTTAGGTCACATTCCGCTGCCTTACGTCATGGGATACGATACAAGGCCGTTGATTACGCTGTCCGAAAAGGAAAAATTTCTGAAACGAGCGGCGGATGAAGAGTTTGTGCTGTTCCTGGAACACGATGCCCAGAACGAATGCTGCACCTTGAAACATACTGAAAAAGGAGTACGGCTGGGTGAAACGATGAGTTTTGGAAATTTATAGTGGTAAAAGAATTAATGGTTAATGGTTAGTGGTTAATGAATTAATGGTTAATGTTGGAAATCACTCCTTTACCAATAAATAAATCACTTCGCTTCCGGCAGAGATAAATCCGCCCCCGGGGTGATTTCTGGCGGAGGTACTGACGAGTTCAAACCCTTCACCGTACAACACCTCAAAAACCGAATTGATGATCTTGTTGTCTTTGTCGATTTCCTTATCATGCTTTTTGTCTGTTAAGCGTTGGCTGAGATCCATTTGTTCTGTGGCCTCTTGTCCCCTGGTGATAAAAAGACTGGTATTATTTCCCCATGAGGTTACCAACCGTACGGTAGCGAACTCTGGCTGAGCTTGTAGTTCATTGGTAGTTCCACCGATTAAAGATAACATTACCAGGCATGTTAGCATAAACTTTTTCATAATGATTTGTATTTGGTTGTCTCCGGAATTAAATTGTTGATTATTTTCCTGTTTTGAATATACTGATAATTATACAATCTCTTCCGGATCAAACCAATTGAGGATCATGGTATCACCTTTCACATCTTCGATGTGCAATCCATTCATGATGTCACTGATCACGGTTCTCAATTCCTGCCGGTCGTTGGCGTACAGATAAATTCTTGCAAAAACCTGGTTCAATGTCCCCTCTTCTGCCATAGTTTCACCGGGATACCGGAACTGGAGGATGTGGTATACCCGTTCGTGATTGCGGATTTTTTCCAGGCCTTTAATATTGGAAATCGTTCCGTTTTTCAGCAAAACAACGAGCACGAAATAAGGGCGCTTAAATCGCGGATTGTCTGCCTTTTCAATATCCCAACCGCTGAAAGATCCGGTAAGTGCAAAACGGATATGCATGGCCAATAAGTCAATTCCATTGTGGTGCTGAATGGGCAAATAACCCGCTCCCCCGGACAATCTGGGGCCCATCTCGAACAGGATGATCTGGTTGTTCCGGACAAAACCCTGGAGAAAAAAAGTACCGTTTTGCATGCCCATACCAGTCATCATTTCCTGTAGCGGACCGTGGATCTGGTCGTAATACATATCGATATAGCGCGATGGAAAAAAGTATCCCACGGGTTGCGGCGCCTTTCCGAATAGCTCGTTGTTCATCAGCCGATCGGCCATTGCGGAAAGACTCACTTTTCCATTCTGAATGGTGAGGTACAGGTAAACATCGTCACCTTCAATGAATTCTTCCACAACCACTTCACCACAACCTGAAAAACTCAGCGCTTTCTCCATTGCGGGTTTCAGTGATTCAGCATCGTGGCAAACCGAAATTCCTTTGCTGCTGTAGCTATCGGCGGGTTTTACAATCACCGGAAAATCAATTCTGTCTGGATTTCCTGAAATCACTTCAGGTGGAATATCCTCTGCTACCTTCAACCCATAATTGCGGCACATTTCCTTGAATCTGACTTTATTGAGGGTTTGATCCAGTTGGTCTTCGGTAGCATAAAAAGGCATGTTCAATTTCCGGCAGACGCGACAACACGGAATCAGGTTGATGTCTACGTATCCGGTGAAAACACCATCGACTTTTTCCTTTTTTGCCAGAGCAACGAGCGCTTCTACGTCGAGGGTGCTGATATCGTACGATTGATCCGCAACAGCTTTAGCCGGCGCCCCTGGAATGAAGTCTGTCACGATGGTTGTCACGCCCAACTGACGCGCTTTTTCCACGACATGGATCATCAGGGGATGGCCTCCTAGGAGCAATAGCTTCTTACCGCTCAGGTCCGTTGGCAGGGAATCGGAAACAGGAGAATTTGATGACACTGGCTGGATCGGATTGTTGGCTCCAAAAGTAATAAGTTTTGGCGGTCAGGCTGTAGAGCACTTTGGACAGCTTCTTTATCGCTTAAATGCTCAGAGTCCTCTATGAGTGACTCTGAGGGAAATTTAGTAAATCCTGCTACTTTTGAATCGCACATTCAGAATATTTAATGAAACTGAACATCTTCGGCGATATTTCCCTTTACAACATCAACGCGAACGACTTTAAGTTTGACCGGCGTTTTGAAGAGCTTACTTCATCGGCCGATTTTAACATTGGCAACCTCGAGTGCCCCATCACCGAAAGCGATGAAAAAGAAGCCCACCAGGTGATGTACATGACCGCTCCTGTAGAATCGCTGGAATTACTGAAACCGTTTCACGTACTCTCATTGGCGAACAACCACATACGCGATTTCGGAACAAAAGGCGTTGAAGACACGATCTCCGCACTGGACGGGAAAGATTTTCAGCATTTTGGTGCGGGACGAAAAGTAGAGGACGCCATTGCTCCGGTGCTCCTGGAAAAAGACGGTGTGAAGGTGGCGGTTCTCGGTGCCACGCGATATGCCAATGCGACTGCAGAAAATGGTGGCGGCACGGCTCCGGATTCGGTTTCCCTGCTGAAAAAACAAATCCGGAAATACAAGCGTGAGGGTTTTTTCGTACTGCTCTACCTGCACTGGGGATACGAATATGTGCGCATTCCAAGTCCACGGGAGCGAAAAATAGCGCACAGTTGCATCGATGCCGGAGCAGATCTTATTCTCGGAGCGCATCCGCACATTTACCAGGGGGTGGAAACTTACCTGGGAAAGAAAATCTATTACAGCCTCGGGAATTTTATTTTTCACTCGTCGGTGTACCAACTGCTTTCACCTTTGAGTGACGACGCTCCGGTGCGCGAGTCTTTTGCCGTTTCGGTAGAGATTGATGCGGATCACAGCTACCGGACGGGTCTTCATGGTTATGAATTGTCGGATGATGGTGTGGAGTTTTATGTACCTGATCGCAATGCGCAACTCGTGAAGGAAGTGGCTGCAGTATCGGAAATTCTGCAGAAACCACGGTTTCAGTATTTGCGGGAATACTACCGCCAGGCTTATCGTATCAGCGAGCAGAACATCAAGATGCGGAAGCAGTTCCAAAAATCGGATGAGCTGAGTATCACCGAAAAATTAAAACTATACCGCAGTGCGAATGGTCAGGATTTGAAAAATCGTGTAGCGCATTTGGTGATGAAGGTGTTGGGGATTGAGAATAACGTATAAACCCATATCAGGATTTAGTCAATAATCTGTAAACTTATTTTAGGACAGGATAAAAAAACACACCCCCGGCCCCTATCAAGAGGGGAGATTTGCTAGCCGCCTGGAGCGGCGAAGTACAGTTTCAAAGGAAGAATCTGGAAAAGGAGAAAACATTTATTTTTTAATGAAAGCTGAGGCCGCTTTCTTTTCGTGATTGACTTATCACTTCGATATCCCGGCGCTCCCGGCCGTGCCCGTATGGGCGCCTGACACCTTCCCCATTTGAGATGGGTTAGGGGTGAGTTTTTCCAAAGCCTTCGGTCGAAATGACTAATGCAAAACCATCACCCCTTCCTCCAAAACATCAACGCCTTTCCCCACGCCAAAGGCATGATCTGTTCTGCGCGCCAGAAGAGCATTGCGAACATAACGAAATACGTGATACAGAATGCATAAGCCACTCCCATGTAACCAAACACTTCAATCAATACGAAGTTAAGTACAATCATCAGTGCCGCGTTGATGAACGACACGATGCTCACATAATTCTGTTGCTCGTGGCGGATGAGAATCGGCATGAGAAATACGTACAGACCGTAAAACAAAAATCCAAGCGTAAGTGGAAAAATGAATTCTTCGGCACTGTAATACTCCGGAGTGGTCATCAAACGCAAAATGAATCCTGAAACGACATTCACAAAAACCAACCCTGCGGCCAGCAGCGCCCACAGCCCAATAAAATACCGCGTTAATTGCACCCGTCCTACTGTTCCGACTGCCGAAATCTGTTCGTACAAATAAGGCGACCACGATAGCGTCAACGTCAACACCACCAGCTTCACCACAAAGGCAATCTGGTACCCGATGGCATATATACCCAACAGCTCCTTTGTGTAGTAAAACTCAATGAAAAATATGCCAACCTGTGAAATAATCACCGATTGCAGCGAATTGGGAATCAATGGCAACACTACTTTCCATACTTCCCGCATCCGCTCTTTGGTGACGTGAAACGAAAGGTATTTTTGCCGGTGCAAATAATACAGCGCAAAAACGGCAGAGAGCACGTAAGATACCAGAATTCCCGTTGCACGTCCCTCCCAGCCCCACAGCAACAACGCCACCAATGCAAGCGACAGCCCCATGTTGATGGCCGTATTTCCCACCTGGTGCTGACTGAATGCAAAAACCTTCCGCTCGTTTTTCATCACATTCAACCCGATGTTGAACACCACAAAGGCAAACGAGCCAATCGGGATCATCAGCATCCAGAACAGCGGAACGTCAATTAAATCTCCGGCAAAAGGAAAAACCATCAGTATCAGCGCCATAGCCGCCAGCGACAACAACCCGCTGAGGATGATAGAATTTCCGTTCAGCTCGGCGACGTGCTGCCGGTCGGTGTCAAAAAAATGCTTTGAAATCACTGCGGGAATGGATGTTCCTGCGAGCGTGTTGACCAACATCAGGTAGAGATTAAACAATACAAATGTTCCGTATTCTTCTGGTGACCAGAACCGCGTCAGAATCGGAAGAATCAGAAACGGCAAGGCCTGGTTGACGAATGTGGTCAGGAAATATCCACCCGAAAACCGCATCAGCGTCTGAACATTCTGCCAACCACCTCTGAGTCCAAGCATTATTTATTCTTCATGGTTTGTGCCGGCCATTCTCCGCGGCCCAGGCTGTCAAAAATCCGGTTGAGCTCTTCTATCACGATATCAGCATTGCTGCGGTTCTCCGATTCCGGCGAGGTAACATGCTCGTAAAGATATTTTTTTCGGAGGTCTTCATCCACGGCCGAGGCCGTTATTTCATGATAAGGTACTTTGTCGATATCGTATGCTTTTTTTCCAAAATAGGCTGCTTCGCCAATGGTATTGTGGGCCGCCTTTCCGAAATAAAACTCGCGCATTGCGGTGTTGATCAGGTACAAC
>CAZJLZ010000161.1:0-4834 GCA_964546775.1 uncultured Cryomorphaceae bacterium
CACATTCGGCTCACCTATCGCGATGACGTTGATGACTCCGTCTTTATTAATATCGCCAATTGTAAATGCACCGCCGGCAAACAAAGGAAAATCGCTGAACAGATCGCAGTTTTCGTCGAGCAGGTAGATTGCTTCCTCACCCGAATCCAATATTCCGAGCCAGGTTTTACCGTCGGATTGCTGATAAACGGTAGGTGCTGTAGCCACACCTTTCACGTCGTGTGAGCAGATGTTGTCTCCTTCGCTGTCAAAGATCATCACTTCTTCACCGGTGGCGATGATGATTTCGTAGCGGGAATCTTTGTTTAAATCCGCAGTCAGGAAACGGTGCGATTGCGGTGTGAACAGTTGATGTTTTGTAACCGTGTCGTCGAACTTCAGCACAATCAGGTTTCCGGCCGTGTCGGTATACAGCAACTCAGAGTTCTGAATGTTTTTGCCCTCGCGGATAAAAGTGGAGTTGTCCGAGCGTCCTTCGATTTTGGTTTTTACGCGGTGGCGATGTTTGCCCTGGCGGTTGAGGAGGTAGACATTTCCATCGCGGTCAACTCCAAAAATATAGTCTTTTGAACCCAGTCTGAGGTGCTGCGGCTTGTCGTGCATCACGACTTTGGTGCGGACATCTTTCCACCCCGGAATCGGTTTTCCGAGTCCATCGAACAGTCTTAACTCACGGTCTTCACAAGGAATGATTATCCGGTAATCGCGGTTGTTATCGTAATCAAACAAACCGAGTGGAGCGCTGGCTGGTACACGCAGTTTCACCGGGTAACCATCTACATCATTGCCGTTCCGATCTACAAGGTAAAGGTGTTCGCGGGTGTTGAAGAGCAGTTGCAGTTTGTTGTTTTTATAAACGTCGATTTGCTGAACCTTGCCGAGAATCGGACCGTTTAGGTTTTTGCTCCACAGAACCTGGCCGGTATTGCTGATCAGGTGCAATTTGTTCTTTTCATCCTGAACCAGTATTTCACGGGATTGAGTGTAATGATTCAGAACCAGTTGCGGTCCGAAGGTAATATCCGAATCCAGTGCTATTTCCCAGAAAGCGCCACTTTCACGTGTGTAGACCGGATTGTGGCGCAGAAATATATTATTATAGAACAATTGATCTCCGGATTCCACGAGTTGGTAGGCAAATCCTTCAAAATTCCGCACCGTTTCCAGATGTTGATCGAGGGTCTGCACACCATGCGAAGTAAGAAAGAGACTATACAAATCAGGAGATCTCGAAATTCCTGAATACAGCAACAAGTTCGATCTTTTGCTGAGGTTTTCGGTAAAAGAGTTGAAGTTATCGTCTTTGTGAAGCGTGTTATTGGTCTGGTAAAAGTTGATCAGGTTGCGCAAGGCACCTTTGGATTGCGCAATAACAACATAGTCTGAAAGCGTAGCGACATACACGTCATTAAATCCATCGAACGGAGCTCCGAGTAACAATCCATAAACGTTGTCGAGGTTCAGATGAAAGGCAGAGTAACCGCTGATTTCCGTTTCTTCAGGAGATGTTCCCAACGCTGTACTCATCGTTTTTAGCAAATCAAGGCTGGCGGATGCATCGGTACTTTTCAGGGCGAGAAAGGAAAGCTGATCGTAGCTTACCTGACCGGGTTCGGTGATAAAAACCGCCATTTCTGAATCAATCCAGCTCAGACAAAAATCTTCTGCGTTTCCATTGATGCGTTGGTTGAATTCATTGCGTTTCTGATCGTAGCTGAAATACTTTTGTTGCACCTTTTTCAGGTCCTGATAGCGCTTGTAAAAAGTAGGAAAATGGCTAAGTCCATAATAAACAAGATGGGCCGTGTTGTCTGGAAGTATGCGAGCCATTGCCAAATCCTGGCCATTCTGGCCTTCAAACACGTTGAAGTAATTCGGAGAACTATCGGGAACGTGCACAAAACCATTCAGCATTATTTCGCTCGACCGCAGTGTCAGATCCAGCGCAGACCATTGGGCGAGCGGGAAATTAAAAAACGGGGCTTGTCTCCCGCGATCGTTGAGCAGGGTTTTTAAAAATCCACCCCATTGCTCGTAGTCGATATAAACATTGGCCTGCGCGTACAATCCAGCGGTTTTTCCCACCTTTTGAAAAGATGGGTTTTCGGTTAAATTACGTGGAGCATCGAGCATTCTCAGCGCTTCTTCTACCGGTATTTGCGCACTGCTCATCAATAAAATCCCCGCCTTTCTGGCCCAGTAAAAAAGCGGTTTATTCCCTTGTTTCACTGTGTGTAACGGTGTGTTATCGTAGGTGCGCTCGCTGGTTTCAGCTCCTGGTGGAAGAAACTTTTTTATGGTTTCGGTGATTTTGAATTCTGTCCAGTCGGGAGGGGTGGAAACGGCAAACAGCAGGCTGTATCGTTGGGCACCTGCTGGAGCTACTGCTACCAACGCCTTCCTAGTTCGAAGGTGGTTTTTAAGCACCATATCCGATTGGAAAACCGAATCGATGGCGGTGCCGGCATGGTGCACATCTGCAATGAGCTCGTTTTTTTTGAGGTCTTCCCAAACAATGCTGGTGTGGGTCAGTTTTTCCCAGAGGCTAAGGACATCGGCGGTTTCAATGATCAGTGCTGATCCTTCCGGCACCGCCATCAAAATTGGACTGACAGGAGTGTTGAATCTCTTGAATTTCTGGTAACTGTATACCATCCCACCAATGATCAACATCACCAATCCGGCAAAAAAATACCTTCTGAGCATTCCGAAGATTAATTTAAGATCAAAAGTAAGGGCAACGGCGCATTATATGTAGTTGGTGGTTGAGTTCTTTAAACAAAACGCTGTGAATGGAACGGGCGTTAAACCGCCAGTTTCACCAAAGGCTCTGTGACGCGGAAAGACTTTCTGTGATGGGGTGAAGGGCCAAGTTGCAGGATGGTAGTGCGGTGCGCAATGGTTGGATAGCCTTTATTGCTTGCCCAGTTAAAGTGCGGATATTCATGATGTAGTTGTTCCATGATTTCATCGCGGTGGGTTTTGGCCAGGATGGAAGCGGCGGCGATTGCCCGGTATTTTTCATCCCCCTTAATCAGACAGACGTGTTTCAATTGCTTGTATCGATTGAACCGGTTGCCATCGATGAGCAGTAATTCGGGGGTACACGAAAGTTGATCCAGGGCCTGGTGCATCGCGAGGAATGAAGCGTTGAGAATATTGACGCGGTCTATTTCTCCAGGATCTACAATTCCGACCGCCCAGTGTTCCGCTTTGGATTCGATAAGCCGGCGCAAGGTGTTGCGTTGATCGGCGTTGAGCTGCTTGGAGTCGTTGAGGCCGGGAAGTCTCGTAGCCGGATGGAGCACCACCGCTGCAGCCACGACCGGCCCTGCCAGACAGCCACGCCCGGCTTCGTCGCAACCGGCTTCAAGGACACCGCGGTTGTAATATGTTTTAAGTCGTTTCAAGAGTACGTTCTATCGTTTTCCACAACAATTCTGCACTTTGATCCCAGCTGAAATCAGCCAGTCGCTTCCTTCCTTTTTCGATGAGCTGAAGTCGTTTTTCAGGTTGCGTCAAAAGTAATAACATGGATTCGGTTATAGCCTCTTCGAAGAAAGGATCTATTAACAATGCGGCATCCCCGGCAATTTCGGGCATCGCTGTGCAATCGGATGCAATCACCGGGCAATCGGTTGCAAACGCTTCAAGTATAGGTATTCCGAAGCCTTCGAAATAAGGCACAAACGTGAGCGCAATGGCACCCGAAAATGCTGTTTGTAATTCATGCGTTGGCAAGTGGCCGGTGAAAACGACCTCATCGCGATGGGTCATTTGGTCATAGGTCGCGCGAATTTCGTTGTTCCACCAGTACTTTTTTCCTACAAGCAACAACTTGTAATTTCCGGGGAATTTGTTTTTGGCTGCGTCAAAAGCCTTTAGCAATCTATTGATATTTTTCCGTGGGTGCATGGCTCCCACAAACAGGAAGTAATCGGCTCCGGAAGTGTGTTGTTTTTTAAAGACTTCAATTTTTTTGGGTTCTGAGGGATGGTAGTCGGTATTCACACCGTTATACACCACGTCGATTTTATCGGGATTGGTTTGATACTGCGATACGATATCCTTTTTGGAATATTCCGATACAGTAGCAATTCTCGTGGCTATTTCTGCAAATATTGGAAAGTTTTTCCGGTAGTAATTGCTGTGAGAAGCTCTGAGATCCTGAGGGTAGTGTTGAAAGTTGAGATCGTGGAGGATGGCCACCTGGGGAATTTTTAACCGCTGACTCATAAAACCATCCGGTGAAATAAATAGTTCTGCCTGGTGTTTATTTACGGCATATGGGACAGAATAATCGAACCAGATTTTCCACAACAACGGATGACGTGCGGGTGGAGGAATAACCACCGGCTCAATATTGTTGCTTGTGATAAATGATTCGTGAAACGGCCGGTCGAAAAAATAAATGAATTCATGTTCAGGATGTGAAGCAGTGATTCTTCGCATCGTTTCAAACGTAAACCAACCAATCCCTTCGAGTTGATTGTGCAGGAGTAATCTTGTGTTGATGGCTAACTTCAAAATCTGATTTGAATTTGAGTTTCCGAAAGTATAACAAATCTGTGGTTTGCATGGCTTGAGCTGAACCTTGACTGGCTATGGAATCATTATGAATTTCGACCGCGGTCTTTGGTGCTCAATGCAAATTGTTAATTTGGCCGCTCAACGGGGAAACTCACTCTATGCAGCATAAGTTTATCATCAACCTGGCCTTTGTGCTGTTCCTCAATTTGCTCGTCAAGCCCTTTTACATTCTGGGCATCGACACCGAGGTATTGAACCGGGTGGGTGAGGAGGCTTATGGAAACTACTTTGCGCTGATCAGTTT
>CAZJLZ010000162.1:0-5581 GCA_964546775.1 uncultured Cryomorphaceae bacterium
CACTTGAGGATTATAGCGCATATCCATTGGTGACTGAAGATCCAGTTGATGGATTCTTTCCTGAAATACCTCATCGTCATAGACAGGAATTTCCTGTGATTCGAAGCCGTAAACGTTTAAACAGGCGGTGTCATTGTTACAAAAATAGGCGTCACGCAGCAAAGCCCGATACTGTTCATCAAGTCCCGAAGCGATCGGGTCATCTTCTGCTATGAAAAGTTCATTAGCCTCGCTAAAAAGCGTGCTGTCTTGCTGATCCTGAGCTATGGCGTTGAATCCCATCAGGATCAAGCCAATAAATGAGAGGGGTTTCAAAGTTTTTTGCATGGTCTGTTTCGATGGATACAACTAATACGGAAATTGAGGGCATTTGTTTTGCCACTTGCGAAAATCGCTAAATAACCGACGGACAATGATGGATCCGGCAGGGATCTATGAACTAATTATTGTTCATTAGTTCGCGGGAGAAATTCAGTATTTTCTCCTCTTCAAAGTGCCGGGCCATCAACTGAAAACCAATGGGAAGGCCGGCTTTGGTTTTTGTTAATGGGAGAGAAATGGCCGGAACTCCAGCAAGGTTGGCCTGCACCGTAAAAATATCCTGAAGATACATGGTGATGGGATCGTCGGTCTTTTCACCTATTTTAAATGCCGGGCTTGGAGTCGTGGGAAGCAAAAGAAAATCGGCTTCTTCCAGAAGCATTGTGGTAGCATCTTTAATGATTCTTCTTACTTTCTGGGCTTGTGCGTAATAAGCGTTATAATAGCCTGAACTCAACACAAAGGTTCCGAGCATTATTCGTCGTTTTACCTCCGGACCAAATCCTTCTGAGCGCGATTTAAAGTAGGTGCTTTCAATTCCCTCCGATTTTTCGCTGCGGTAACCGTAATGAATGCCATCATAACGGGCAAGATTCGAAGAAGCTTCTGCGGTTGTAAGAACATAATAGGCAGGAATCAGATAATCCAGGTAAGGAAAACTTACCGGGTAAATTTCGTGACCTGCATCGGTAAGCGAAGATTTTAATTCATCGAATGCAGCCTTTATTTCCGGATCCAGGCCCGGGCTTTCCACACATTCTTTCAGATAGCCGATGCGTAATTTCTTATCGGAACCGGTTTTCAATGAATAATCCGGAACCGGTCGGGAGGCGGTGGTGCTGTCATATTCATCGGAACCAGCCATTATTTGAAGCAAAAGCGCGGCGTCATCGATGGTATTGGTAATCGGACCAATCTGGTCGAAGGATGAAGCGTAAGCGAGTAATCCATAGCGTGAAACCCTTCCATAGGTAGGTTTCAGACCGACTACTCCACAATAGGAAGCTGGCTGGCGGATAGAACCCCCGGTATCGGAACCGAGCGCAGCCAGGCAAAGCCCGGCCGCCACTGCTGCTGCAGAGCCACCAGAAGAACCTCCGGGAACATGGTCTTTAGCGTGCGGGTTTTTTACCGGACCGAAAGCCGAATTTTCATTGGAACTTCCCATCGCAAATTCATCACAGTTGAGCCGTCCGATGATAATTGCGTCTTCGTTCAGCAATCGCTCGGTAACCGTGGCATTATAAACAGAAATGTAGTTCTCCAGCATTTTCGAAGATGCCGTTACTTTATGACCTTTGTAGGATATATTGTCTTTAAGGCCGATTACCATGCCGGTCAGTTTCCCGGCATTACCAGCTTTTATTTTTTGCTGAATCTGTTCTGCGCGCTCAAGCGCCTCCTGACGGTACACTTCATTAAAAGCATTGAGATCAGAATCGGCTATTTTTAGAAGATAATGGGAAACCAGATCTGTCAGTGTATAGTCACCGGCCAAAAGGGCCGCATTCACTTCGTGTAAGGAGCGCGGTGATGTCAATTTATTTGCGATTTAGTTTTATTGAGCACGTACTACTTGGTACGTGTGCTGTCTTCGTCGTCCTTATTGTCGTCGCGGGTGGCGTCTTTAAACTCCCTGATGCCCTTACCCATGCCGCGCATCAATTCAGGAATTTTTCGCCCACCAAATAACAACAAAATGGCCAGGACGATGAGGGCAATTTGCCAGGGTCCGATCATACCGATGAGGATGGATGAATACATAAAATGTCTAAAATCTAATTTCAACAAAGGTACTAAAAATTGATTCAGAACGAGATCAATTGTGTGGATGCGGAAACGTCAATTGTGCAGCGCCTACTTGAAGATCCATAGTTCCGGATCTTGTTTTGTAGTTCCACTGCCACTGATTTTCCAGATTTCGAGATGGGCAATTGTCTTGTCTTCATCTTCATCGGTTTTCAAAACTCCGATGGCTTGCTTGGTACTAACATTTTCGCCGGTAGTAACAAACACTTCCTGAAGATTGGTGTAAACCGTCCGATAAGCCCCGTGGCTGATAATGATGTTTTTACCGGCTCCGGGAATGGTGAAAACGCTGGTGACTGTGCCATTAAATACCGATCGTACGGTTTCACCTTTTCCAGTGGTGATATCTATACCGTTGTTTTCAATCATGATTCCGGGTAGAACGGGATGGGAGTGCCGTCCGAAACTGCTGGTAATGACGCCTCGCTCCACCGGCCAGGGAAGTTTGCCTTTGTTGCTTTCGAAACTGGCGGATAATGCAGCCGCTTCCGGAGTTAATTCAAAAGTACCGGCATTGTTCTTTTTAGCAGCGGCAATTTCTGCTTCGATTATGCGCTGAATTTCTTTATTCAGTTTATTGCGTTCCTTTTCCTGTTGGTTTAATTTTTTCTTAAGACTGCGACTTTCGTTCTGTAATTTGCTCAGTATCGATTCTTGTTTCTGCAGGTCGGTGGCCAGGGCAATTTGTTCGGTGCGTTCGTTTTCGAGAAGTGTAATTTTTTCTGATTTCTGAGATTCGAGCTTTTCCTGGCTCGATTGCAATTTTTCAGTGGTTTTCACTATCAGATCTGCCTGTCGTGTACGGTATTCACTATACTGATTGATATAACGGGTTCTTTTCAACGCCTGGAAGAAGTCATCCGAAGAAAAAATAAACAGGATTTTATCATAGGTGTTGCGGTTTACGTAAGCGCGGTATATCATTTCGGCATACTCTTTTTTCAACCTTTCCAGATCATCCTGCAGGGTTTTAATCTGAACCTGATTTTCTGAAATATCCTCATTCAACTCTTGTATTTCCTGAGTGATTGTGGCGATTAGTTTCTTACGAAGCTTAACTTTTGAACTGGTCAGATTGAGCTGGTTCTGTGTGTTGCGCCGGTTTTCTTCGGTTTCATTGATCAGTTGATTGGTAATCTGAATTTGCTTGTTTATTTCGTCCCGTTGTTTTTGCAGCGTTTCCTTATTCTGAGCCATTAAAGGTCCAGTTACAAGGAACACAAAAAGCATGGAGAGTACGTTTCTAACGGCGCACTTCATCATACTTTTCGGGAATTGAAAAAGGCATTTCGAAAGTTGCATTCAATTTCATTCTGGAATATTCGAGCTTAAAAGTAGCCTGATCTTTGGTATTTCCTAATGCCAATGAAATTTTTGACGGAATCAACTCGCCATCCACTTCTTCGAACCCGCTGTAATGTGCGGAGAGATTCAACGCACTGGAAAGGTCGGTAAAGATCGATTGCACAATTTTACCATGGGTGTAATCGAGCCAGTACTGCCGTACGACCAATTCGTCGTCATCTTTTTTGTTCTGGAGGCGCAATAATTTTTTTTCTTTGAGATCGCTTGAATTGGTGTCCAGGGAGATGAATTGGTCATCTTGCCAATCGTTGGTGGTGACTCTTCGCAGAAATCGGGCGTTTCGGGTAGAAAGGTGATACCCAGCGTCATCATTACGCGATCGGTAGTCCATTTCAGGCTCAAAGTATAGAGGATTGCCGAGCAACAAATCCTGTAACGCCTGAAAGGTCAGATCACTGTTAGCGATTTCATTTAGTTTGTTATATGTTCCCCGGAAATATTCTTTCTTTAACTTGTCGATGTACAGCACCGAGTCCTGAGTACACAACAGTCTGAAAACTTCAATTCCCATGGCGGGGGAAACAGATACCCACAGCGCTGAATCTCTGCGAATGCGTAAGGTAGCGCGAAACGAATTGGATTGATCAGGTGTTTGAACATCTACTGATGCTTTGGCGCTGAAATGTTCAAACTGTAACTGGCTGTTTTCTATCAGTGCGACGAGTTCAGAGCTGGATTTTACAGGATAATTTCTTATGACACGCGTTGGAGTACTTTTGCACGCTGTCAAAAAAACTATTAACAACAGTACGACTACTGATAATTTGTTAAAATCCTTAGTCATGCAGTTGATGCTCTGCAATTTTTTGATCGATTTCCTTGGAAGCATCACCTGCGTCCCGTGCAAGTATCCAGTATTCCAATGCTTCGTGTTTTCGGTTCAGTTGAAAAAGCACATCGCCGTAATGTTCCAAAATGGTTCCCTCTGTAATTCCGCCGTTATTCAACGCTTTCTCGAGCCATTCCCGTGCTTCTTCATAACGACCGGACTGGTACAACACCCAGGCATAAGTATCTTCAAAAGTGGCTTCACCGGGTTGTAATTCATTCGCTTTTTGTGCCATTTTCAATGCTTCGTCCAGTTTTTCACCGCGCAGCGATAAGTAATAGCTGTAGTTGTTCAATACATAAGGATTATCTTCCTGAACCGAAAGCGATTTTTCGTACGATTCGTCCGATGCTTCGTGGTCACCGATCGCATGATAGGCATCTCCCAGACTGGAGTAAAACTGAGCGAGTTGATCGAAATTATCCACCACCAGATCGACTCCGGCGAGCAGTGCCTCAATGGCATCGTCGTATTCCTCTTTCTGTAAATGTCCGACGCCATTAAACAGATAAAATGAAGGCATGGTTGGAAATAATTCCAAAGCTTCCTCGCTGGTTTCTGTCATACGTTCAAAATCTCCGAGTTCAGAATCCAGAATCAGAATCTGATTCCAGATAATGTACCGGCTTTTGTCTATCTCTGCCGCTTTTTCAAACTGATTTCTTGCCTCAACCAACCGTTCATCACGATAGAGATAGTCTCCATAAATGGAATGTGATTTTGCATCATCAGGATGTGCTTCGATAAGTATTTCACATAGGGTGTACGCTTGGTCCAGTAACTCTTTATCCTGTTCTGTTTCCGCATAGAAATTCAGCAGGATGTTGATTTTTTTATCGATCTCAAGATCAGTACTTCTGAAAGCGTGTTTAAGTTCTTCAAAAGCCTGAGCATCATCACCTGAATTGCGATAGAATTCTGAAAGCGACAATCGGAGCATTCCGTTGTCGGAATCCATTTCCACCAGTTTAGCGTAGGTTTCTACAGCCTTTTCACGTTCGCCATTTTTATCGTATAGTTCTGCCAGAATGCCCCAGTATCGTATTTCATCAGGATTGAGTTCAACCAATTTCTTCACCTCAGCTATAGCCTGGTCTGTTTTACCCATTTCCATATAGAGCATTTGCTTCTGCAGGATCATTTCTTCATTCATCCCCAGAGTCGTCTCAAGGCCGTCAAAAACCTCAATAGCTGCATCATAATCTTCGAGCATAATGTAGGTTCCTGCCAACTCAAAATGATAATCGTACTGGTTGG
>CAZJLZ010000163.1:0-5367 GCA_964546775.1 uncultured Cryomorphaceae bacterium
AGGAAATAATTCCTGGTCATACCTGGCAGAAGGGTATCGGCCGGAATTTCGGAGCGAAACACCAGAGCAGTGTCACTGCACGTATTGTCGAAGTGAAGATTTCCTTTGAAGTGCGCATTGTAAATTATATTGAACTGGCGGGTGAGCTGTGGCTCACATATCCGGTCGATATCAGCTTTATAGCACGACGAGAATATACTGGCGATAAGGATAAAGAATAGTATTTTCAGAGTCATAAATATTTCAGAGCAATGCAATGTACCGCTACCAGTGCAGCGGTTTCGGTACGTAAACGATTTGAACCCAAAGATATTTCTTTCCATCCGAATTCCTTAGCAGATCGCACTTCATCTATATCAAAATCCCCCTCTGGACCGATCAGTATCTGAATATTCGATGAAGCTGGTTCCTGTTGCAAATGTGGAAGAGAGCTACTATGACAGTGTGCTATGTATTTCGCGGAATCCTTCGGTTGGACTTCATTTAAAAAATCAGCAAGCAAAACCGGTTCAGTAATTTCAGGTAGCCAGACAGTTCGTGATTGTTTCATTGCAGCAACCAGTATTTTTTGACTGCGCGCAATTTTGATGACTTTTCGTTCTGAATGCCTGCTCTGAATGGGCACAATACGCTCGATACCGATTTCTGTAGCTTTTTCAAGAAACCATTCAAAACGATCAATCATTTTTGGCGGCGCAACAGCCAGGGTTAATCGCACAGGCCGGGCTGGAATTTTTTCGGTTTCCACCACAGAAAAAAAACATTGTTTGCTGTGTGAACCTTCAAACTTTCCCACAAAACGATCACCACGACCATTGAGAATTTCGGCATTGTCACCAGGTTGAATTCGAAGAACCCGCAGTGCGTGCACACTCTCCTCAGGAGAGAGCACCAGCTGCTGATGGGTTACATTTTCTGCGTAAAATACGTGCACGGCGCAAAAGTAGGAAATTGGTGGGTAACCGGTTCCCGGAGGGGGATTTGAATATTTTATTGATAGGTAGTTGCGAAAGCTTGCGTAGGGTTTGATCTGACGTTTCACTCAGAATTGGCTGAGTAATTTTCGATAATTCACTTCTATAAATCCCCAACTGTGACGATAATTCATTTATCCGAAGGAAATATGGCCTCCAGAAGCAAAGCCCAAATTCCGGATGGCTATCTGAATCATGACTTTGCCTTTACATAACATATACTGCACTTCAAAGCTTATGAAACCTTTGAGCCGGAATCAGTCAAAGCGAGGAAACCATACATAAGTTTTATTTACACATTTCGATTTTATTTTTTCCAGGCATTGTGTAACTCTCTAAATGTGGCAGGAAGTATATTTTCGGGCAGTTTAGTCCGAATTTTCGTAGTTTTCGGTTAGTATTGTAGTTTTATTCGAAGTACTGTTTCTTTTAAAACCGGAGTTATGTTACGGAATTTATTTCTTGTTATCTACCTAATAGTGTTTTATACGATTCCGCACTGTTCATGGGCCACACCTTCAAATGGACTTGATTCATTAAAAGCAATGCTTTCTGTGAAATCGGGAGTCGAAAGGATAAAAGCGCTGAATGATTTGGGTTACAGATATTCGGGTGTAGATCCTGATTCCGGAGTAGCCTACAGCAAACAAGCTATAGAACTGGCTACTGAAGTTAAGGATACCGCTCTTTTGGCCACAGCCTATGGAATTCTCGGTATTAATCATCAGGCTAAATCGGATTTTAAAGAAGCACTGAGATGTGAATTGATTGCCCTTCAGTATTTTAGAAATATAAAAAAAGAGAAAAGTATAGCAGCCATGCTCTTGAACATTTCTAACCTCTACACCGATCAGGGTAATTATGATGCTGCGTTGGAATATTCAATAGATGCAGCGAAAAAATACGAAAGGCTGAATCTCAATCAAGAACTTGCAATATGTTGCGATAAAATCGGAACTATTTTCATGAATCTTAATGATTTCCAGACTTCCTCAAATTATTTCTCCCGATCAATGAAGATTTATTCTGAGATGGATGACCTCTATGGAATAGCCAGAGTAACCGGTAATAAGGGTATTCTTTTAAATGAACAAGGTAACCATGTTGGGGCACTTGCCCTGCACCAAAAGGCGCTGGAAATTAATTCAACTCTTGGAAATGCCCGGGGAATAGCGATCAACCTGGTGAATATTGGTAATGCACATCTTGGTCTGGACCAGGGCAAGACAGCCAATACTTATTTTGAAGATGCATTGGATCGCTACACAAGTTTGGGTAATCGTGCCGGAGCTGCCGCCGTAACGGGAAATGTGGGATTAGGCTTCCTTCATATTGCCCGCCAGGAAGAATTGTCGGAAGCAGAACGTGCCCGTTTTCTCGCAGTTGCCATTGTAAAACTTGAATCAGCCGCCGACAGTTGTAGGAAGCTTGGGTTTATCGAACCATTGGTGGATTTTGA
This sequence comes from uncultured Cryomorphaceae bacterium, assembly GCA_964546775.1. GTDB lineage: Bacteria > Bacteroidota > Bacteroidia > Flavobacteriales_D > SKUL01 > SKUL01. Next base: position 2,434 of record CAZJLZ010000163.1, read on the forward strand.
AAATAATCTTTCTGATGCCTATCTACTCACCGGAAATTATGAAAAGGCATTCAGCCATTTCCGGCGACACAAAACTTTGGAAGATTCACTTTACTCCAATGCCAGCTACAATCGGCTGGCTGGTATGGAACTCGAATTTCAAATAGAGAATCAGAACAAGGAACTGCAGTTGAAGGATCAGGAATTGATTATAAAAGATATGGCCCTGAGTCAAAACCGGATTGAGAGTATCATATTTTCAATTTTAATCATCTTACTTCTTTTCCTGATGTACGTGATATGGCGTAAATTCCGCAGAACCAGAGGTAACTATAATAATTTAACTCAGAAATACGAAAGTCAAATCGAGACTATTGAAAAGCAGATGAGTGATCTAAGCAAACATGCAACAGTACTTAAAGAAGTAGTATATATTCAGGCACATGAGGTTAGAGGGCCAGTAACAACTTTATTGAGCATGAGTGAATTGTTCAATCGCAACGACTACAGTGATCCCACAAACAAGTATCTTATAGACAGCATTACTCAGGTTACGGCAAAATTGGATGAAGCAGTAAAGGATGTTATTCTTAAATGCGACACTATTAGAAATAATGCCGGTGAAGATTAAAGTCTTTCCAAATGGCAGAACTATAAAAACCGCTCCGGATTCCGAAGCGGTTTTTTAATGATAAAACTTCAGAAGATCAGACATTCACATTTAAACGAGGCGCCGCAGATTTAATTTCTTCGCTCGAATGCTCTTCAAATTTTTTGAAGTTATTCACGAATTTTTCGGCAAGTTTAAACGCTGTATTATCATATTTGGTAGCGTCTTTCCAGGTAGATTTTGGTGAAAGGATTTCAGCAGGCACATCCGGACAGGAAGTCGGCATCTGAAGCCCGAACACCTCGTGCTCTTTGTATTCCACATCATCCAGTTCGCCTGTTAGAGCAGCCGTAATCATTGCGCGGGTATAGCGCAATCGGATTCGCTCTCCTTCGCCATATGCACCGCCTGACCATCCGGTGTTTACCAACCAAACCTTCACGTCCTGTTCATTCATCTTTTCACCGAGCATTTCGGCGTATTTAGATGGATGAAGTGGCATAAAAGGAGCTCCGAAACAAGCGGAAAATGCTGTTTGTGGTTCGGTAATTCCGGCTTCCGTTCCGGCCACCTTTGCGGTGTAACCCGACATAAAGTGATACATCGCCTGACCTTTGGTCAAACGCGAAATAGGAGGGAGGACACCGTATGCATCACAAGTCAGGAAGAATATATTCTTCGGGTTTTTGCCTACCGAAGGCACCATAATATTTTCGATATGGTGAATCGGATAACTTACACGCGTATTTTCGGTGATGGTCGAATCTTTATAGTCGGGCACTGATGGATCGTTTTCATCAAAACCGATATTTTCGAGAAGGGCACCGAATTTAATAGCGCTGAAAATCTGAGGTTCGCGTTCCGAAGAAAGGTCAATGGTTTTGGCATAACAGCCTCCTTCAAAATTGAAAACGCTTTCCTTTGCCCAACCGTGTTCGTCGTCGCCGATCAAACGTCTGTTTGGATCCGAAGAAAGGGTTGTTTTTCCGGTTCCGGAAAGTCCGAAGAAAACGGCTGTATCACCATCTTCCCCAACATTAGCAGAACAATGCATGGAAAGCACGCCGTGTTCATGTGGAAGGAGAAAGTTGAGTACAGAGAAAATTCCTTTTTTGATTTCACCGGTATATCCGGTTCCGCCTATCAGGATCATTTTTTTCGTGAAATTGATCACTGCAAAATTGTGCTGGCGGGTGTTGTCTATTTCAGGATCGGCATGAAAACCGGGAGCACAAACAATATTCCACTGCGGAGAAAAATCGTTGATTTCGTCTTGTTTGAGACGCAAAAACATGTTGTCGGCGAACAATCCCGACCACGGGAGTTCCGCGACCAATCGGACATTCATCCGGTAATTTTCATCGGCACATACGTAAGCATCTTTCACGTATACATCTCTCCCCGATAAATACGCTTGCATTCTGTTCAACAAGCGGTCAAAATCAGCAGGATCAAATTTCAGATTGATATCGCCCCACCACACCGCGTCTTTGGTTTTGTCGTCGCAAACCAGGAACCGATCCTTTGGCGACCGACCGGTAAACTCTCCAGTGTTCACGGCCAATGCGCCAGTGTGGGTTAGCATTCCTTGTCCTCGGACAATCGTTTCTTCTACAAGTTCAGCTGGGGTCAGATTCCAGAAAATATTTTCTGAATGATTCAATCCCAGGTAACTTAGGTCTGCATTATTCGGTTTTCTTCCGAATTCGTTCATAATGACTCAAATTGGTTAGACTTTATCGAATTGTTAAGCAAAAGTACGTTTTTTGCACACAAGGGTGGAGCCTTCATTCTACTATTTACGCACAATAGTTTTGCCAAATGCGGGTAAAATATGGACCTGTTGTGGGTTGAACTCTTTTCAGTATTTATCCCTTTTATTTCTGATCGATAACGACGAGGTGAAAAGGACGATCCAGGAAGCCAAGAACAACAATCCTCCGAGCGGGGTGACCCACCATAAATACTCTGAAACCGGGACATCCACCAAATGCCCAATGGCGAAAGCGAAAATTGAACCCGAAAAACAAAGTATTCCAGCCAGCATAAGTCTAACTGACAGTCTGATTTGCGGCGCAGGAAATTTTGCATACACCGCTGCCATCAACAATAAAGAAAGCGCATGGTATATCTGGTACCGGACTCCAGTTTCAAATGAACTCAACATTGCCGGTGAGAGGTGACGCTCCAGAGCATGTGCCCCAAGTGCACCGAGCACAACGGCAATCACCATTAAAATTGAGGCCGTACCAAAAAGTCTGTAATTCATAATTGACTGAATAAAAAAATCCCTTTCAAAGTTATGAAAGGGATTTAAGGATTGTATTGGATGAATTAATTATGGT
>CAZJLZ010000164.1:0-4948 GCA_964546775.1 uncultured Cryomorphaceae bacterium
TCAAAGCAACAAAGTTGTTCTCTCTCCCCACGTTGCCGGATGGACCCACGAATCGCATTTCAAACTCTCCAAATTTTTGGGAGATAAAATTTTACAGTATTTTGACGGACGAAAACCAACCGAACAATGAAAAAACTTTACACTACCCTCCTGCTTTTCACCGCATTTACAACAACTTCATCCGCACAATACCTGGTCAGTGCTGAATTGCTTTACGAGTGGTCACAAGTGCAATTGACCGGACAGGGAGTTTTTGGCGCACAAAGCGGCATAGCGATGTACAAACTCATCTACAACACCACCGATACGCAGGGAGAACCGACCATTGCTTCGGGCGCGATGTTCATTCCTGACGTTCCCGGCTGTGATTTTCCTGTGTCCATCTATCAACATGGAACAATTTTCCTCAAAAACGAAGTACCGAGCAATAACAATGGTGAGGCATTGATCGGAAAATACATGGGTGCTTTTGGTTTTGTAGGCCTGCTACCGGATTACCTTGGACTCGGAGAATCACCGGGTTTGCACCCGTATGTCCATGCCGATACCGAAGCCAGCGCAACCATTGACATGATCCGCGCAGCAAAAGAGTTTTGTGAATCAGAAGATATTTCGCTCAACGATCAACTGTTCATCACCGGATATTCTCAGGGTGGACACGCGGCCATGGCGACGGTTTATGAGATCGAAACCAACCTCAGTGACGAGTTTACGGTCACGGCGTCGGCACCAGCGTCCGGTCCTTACGACATCAGCGGAAGTCAGGCAGGTCCTGTTTCTTCAGATCAACCCTATGCTTCCCCGGAATACCTTCCTTACGTGATCTTTTCCTATCAATTGGCCTACGGAAACCTCTACGACGAACCCGGTGACTTCCTGTTGGCACCTTATGACGAAACCCTTCCTCCGCTTTTCGATGGAATGCACAGCGGTGGGGAGATTGCGGCGGCAATGCCTGCTGTGCCGAGCCAGATTGTTGTCCCTTCCGAACTTGAAGCATTCGATACCGATCCGAATCACCCAATGCGCCTGGCATTGGAAGACAACGATCGCTACGACTGGGCCCCTCAATCGCCAATGCGCTTGTACTACTGCACCGCAGACGAGCAGGTATTTCACGAAAACAGTCTGTTCACCCACAGCGTAATGGTCGCCAATGGCGCTACCGATGTAACACTGATGGATATGGGAGAACTGAGTCATGGTGGATGTGCACAGCCTTCCCTTTTCAACATCCTGTTCTGGTTCAACGAAATGAAAGAAGTTTGTACAGATGTCGCCATTGCCGAATATGATGGAATTCAGGCTCAGTTGTATCCAAATCCGGCAACGTCGGCTGTGCAATTGCGACTGAGCGAAACTTTAGCCGGAAACCTGCGCATTCAGGATGTCACCGGAAAAACGGTCAAACAACATTCGTTCAACGGCAATTCGGTAGAAATTGACACCGCTCATTTAACACGCGGCATGTACATCGTCACGATCGACGAATTGCCGGGATTTTCCGAAAAATTATTGCTGTATTAATCGCGGATCACAAAACGGGCTGTGTCCCGGCTGCGTTGCTCTACCAACACTTCGCGATCTCCGACCAATTCATCGATGAGGTCTTCGTTGTAGTGCCGGATCGTGAGTAATGTAACGGGCTCGTTGTAGCGCACCTTGTAATTTTCTGAAAGCGCCGCCATCAGGCGTTCAACACGATGTCGGTCGCGGTCGGCGCAGATTGAAAAACTCAGCGCAGAATGCTGCATCAGGTTCAGGTGGATTCGCTCTTTCGCGAGCATTCCGAAAATGGAGGACAAATTTTCCTCCACGATGAATGAAAAATCTTTGGGAGAAATCGAGATCAATACCTGTTCGGTTTTGAAAATAAACGACGGAATCAGCGCGTCGTCCTGTTCGGAGGATTGAATTTCGGTGCCGGGTTTCTCCGGGTGAAGAAAGGAGCGCACATATAACGGTATTCCGGCGTTTTGAAGCGGTTTGATGGTTTTCGGATGAATGACCGAAGCGCCGTAATAACTGAGCTCGATGGCTTCCTTGAACGAAATCCGTGGTAACTGCCGCGTTTCAGCAAAAAACTTCGGGTCAGCATTCAGCACACCGGGAACATCCTTCCAGATCGTAACTTCTTCCGCTTTGAGCGCAAAGGCAAGAATGGCGGCGGTATAATCCGATCCTTCGCGACCGAGGGTCGTGGTATTCCCATCCGCATCGGAACCGATAAATCCCTGGGTGATGCACAATTTACGCTCTGAATCTATTTCCGCACATTTGCTGTTTACGGCTTCTATGGTAGCATTCCAGTTCACTTTTGCCTCGCGGTAGATGTTGTCGGTGACGATCATCTCACGGGCATCCAGCCAGTGATTGCCCACACCTTGTTCGCTGAGATAAACACTGACTATCGCCGTGCTGACGAGTTCTCCTGCGGAAACGATCTGGTCGTATTCAAAATCGCGGTTTCCCGACGGCGGTTGCCGGAGATGATTCTTCAATTGACTCCAGAATAAATCTACTTTGCGAAACCCGGATGAATCGGGTTTGAACAGTTCTTTCATGATGCTTTCATGCGCATCAATAATGCTCTCGAGGCGGTGTTCGGCGGCCTGGTGCTCGTTTTGTTCGCAGAGGCGCCAGACTTCTTCCAATGCGTTCGTGGTTTTGCCCATGGCTGAAACTACGACCATCAATTGCTGGCCTCCGTAGTTTTTCACTACTTCGAGCACGTTGCGAACTGCGGCAGCATCGCGAACAGAAGCTCCTCCGAATTTAAAGACTTTCACGCTGCAGGTCTTTGTCGGTGAGAACTCCGTTGATCCATTCGCCATCGAGTTTGGCGCCGTACTTTTTATAAAAATTTATCGCCGGTTCGTTCCAGTCGAGCACCTGCCATTCCATGCGTTTTGAACCGCGTTGCCGTGCTTCTTCCATCACGCGTTCAAACAACAATGCTCCGATGCCGTGGCGGCGGTATGATTCTTTTACAACGAGATCTTCGAGGTACAGACAGCGGCCCTTCCAGGTACTGTATTTCTCAAAAACCAGCGCAATTCCGACGATCTCTCCATTTATTTCAGCCACAAAAAAATCGAATATTTTATCGAGGCCAAAACCGTCCACATCCATGCTTTCTACCGTGGTTTCTACCGCGTCGGGTTCTTTTTCATAAATGGCCAGTTCGCGGATCAACTCCAGCGTTGCCGGTAAATCGCGTCTTTCGCCTTTTCGGATCAGGGGAGATTCCATACTGCAATGATACAGTTTCGGAGGGTGAAGTTCCAAAACAAGTAGCGGTACGATTCACTGACACGCGCTGCAAGTGCGCGCCAGTGAACTGTCACGCTTGCAGCTCCTCTTCCATCAGTGTCACTCGCAGAGGACGCTGTGGGATAAGTTCTAAGTGTAATCCTCGGCCCCCTTTCAGGTGACACCGAGGGATCCTAATCAATCATCTTCACGTTTTCTAAATCCTGAAAACGGGCATATTTGCAGAACGTGTTAAATATCATTATTTTGATGCTCCCGAACAACTTAAATTAATTTGACACGTCTTTTTAATAATCGGCTGATGAACACCAAACTACACACAATGAAATCTTTTGCTCTCCTCTTTGGGTTGCTTGCATTTAACCTTGCTGCAGCCCAATCAACACTCAACTTTTCCGGGCAACTTCAAAATGGTCCGGGAACCCCTGTTAATATTGAAATTTACAATTGGGTAGGCTCAGAATTGGAGTGGGTAGCTGATATATCCACTGATGCGTCTGGAAACATTCCTGCTCAATCAGTATCGCTTGATGACCCATGGTCAATCCTGCTCATTCAGCACTCCAATTGTATTGGCCCCGACTCCCAAACCTCAACTTATGTATATGAAGATCAATATGAAGGTCCGAATTACAACATCGTACTAAATCTAAATTATTGCAATGAAGTTTTTGGTTGTACTGATTCCGAAGCCTTCAACTATAATCCCGATGCAACCCAGGACGACGGGAGTTGTATTTATGACTGTCCTTACAACTTATTGACTTTGTCACTCACAGGTGAAGCGCCTGAACCTGATACTTCCTATGTAATCTGGTCGGTTTCAGCCGTCAATGACGGGATGATAGAATATGGGGCTTATCCAATGCAAGGAGAATCATTCGATCTCTGCCTCGAAGACGGATGTTATGTGCTGTATCTTAGCTATATCCATCCCGATTTTGAAGGAAGCTATACACTGTCTATATCAGGAAATGAATTGCTTACAGGCGAGATCGACGGGAGTACTTCCATTATCACGATTCCTTTGGATGATCCTGCACTCGGATGCAATGAAGTCATTGTATTCGGTTGCACCGATCCTGACGCGGCCAATTACAATCCTATGGCGAATGTGGATGATGATAGTTGCGAGTATGTTGAACCTATTTATGGCTGTACAGATCCACTGGCGATCAATTACAATCCCAATGCCACAGAAGACGATGGGAGTTGCGAGTATGAAGAGATTTGTGAAGCCAATGAAATCTCATTGAATATCTTCGGAGAGATATCTCCGCTGGATACCATTTCGGTGCAATGGTCCATCACGGACCTGGATGGAGAAATCGCGGATTATGGTTTTTATCCATTGGACGGGGCATCGATTGATATTTGTTTGGAAGATGGTTGTTATCTGCTGAATTTCTATTGGATCAACCCGGCGTTCGATGGATCTTTTACAGTGACCAGTGCCGATGCTGAATTGTTTGCTGGCTCGCTGGACGGAAGTATTTCTGTTTCTCTTATGGTTGAACTGGAAAACAGCGCACTTGGATGTGAACCAGGTGACATTGTTTTGGGTTGTACAGACCCCGAAGCCAACAATTATAACTCGGCGGCAACCGCTGATGACGGAAGCTGTGAATACGACATTCCGTGCGAAATCAGTTACACCGCCATTGCGGATTCAATG
>CAZJLZ010000165.1:0-2554 GCA_964546775.1 uncultured Cryomorphaceae bacterium
CTCAACCTGCTGACAACTATAAACAATACCTGAAAGTAATCGAAAAGAAGGCGAGACTTGATGTGAATGAAGGAGAAAATCAGCTTGAAATTCCGCTGGCTTCAGATGAGACCCTCAGGGAAAAGGAAAAAAAGAACACTACCCCAACCGTTGTTGAGGAGGAAACTACAGAGCCACCTTCGGTTGACAACAGAAGCCTTGCGAAGATGGCGCGGCAGGATGCTGAAGATTCGCAGGAAGAGGCCACACAACTCGAACAAACAGCCAGGGAAACCATAGCTAAAGCTCAGCAGCAGAAACAGAATGCTGACCAGAGACTATCAGCCGGGGCTAAAAAGCTGAAGGAATCTCAGCTAATTGAAGATTCAGATGCCAGGGACACTGCAATTAAAGACGCAGAAGAGGAAATGGATGCCGCCAGAAAAGACCAGGTGATAGCTGACAAAATGCTTTCACTTGCACACTCGCTGCAACAAGATGCAAACATTAAAAAACAGGAGGCAGGTCTCCACAGACAATACGCCGACGAACTCGATAAGGCCGTAGTGTCGGGTAATGCAGCCTCACTTAAAAAACTTGAAAATCTCGCGCAGCAGATCGAACAGGTTTCTCAGATGAAGAGTTCAACGGCAGCGAAAATTGCAGAATCAAAAACCGTTTTGAGCGAGAAACAGAGACAGTCAGATCTTATCGCGCAGCAAAACGCAGCACTGAAAGCCGACATTTCAGAGACCGGTTCAGAGATCAACAAAAAACTTGAAGAACTCGACAATACCAGAAAAAAGAAAAAGAGGGCTGAGATCAGCGCTGAGATCGATAATATGAGAGCGACTCAGAACGAAAAAGAGCGTGAGTTAAACGAGAACAATGCCGAACTTGCCATGCTCAATGAGGAGATCAGCTATCTCGAAAAAGAAATTGATCTGGCCGGGAACATCCGGTCAACTTCTGATGAAGACAAACCAGCAGACGAATCACTTGCAGCGAATGAAGAGCGCGATCAGACAACAGATGTAACGCCGGTTACTGATAGTAATGAAGACGTAACTCCGGAAACGACAAACGAACCGGAACCTGTTCGTGAAATTCCTTCTGACACGGAAACAGCCAAGCCTGCAGAGAAAAAGGAAGCGGAAATAAAAGAACAGATAGAAGCAGTTGCGGTGCAGCTATCTACCGAACGACCTGAAAAAATTTTTGAAACAGAACCTCAGAGTGCTGCGGCTATAAAACTTGCCGGGGAAACGCGCGAACTTTTCAGAGAAATTGAACAAAAGGAAGAAGAGCTAAAACAAGAACTTGGAGAGGCCAGAAAAATACTTGCCTCTGCAAAAGATCCGCTTTTACCGGATAAAGATGAACTTTCAAAGGAAGCCGATGAAGCGATGGCCGAGGCAATGCAGCTAAGGGAAGAAGCCTCAGCATTAAATGGAACTGAGAAACAAAACAAAATCAATGAAGCGAGGCAAAAAGAAACCGCTGCTACCGGCAAACTCCTTAAGGTGTCAGAAATTACATCTTCAGAAAACAACACCCTGTTTAATTCAAACGAAAAAAACCTTGCATTACTTTTAGAATCGGGGAAAGGTTCGGCTAACGACCTTAATGAAGCGAGCCTTCTGAACGAAGATGCGTCGCTTGCATTCAGGCAGGCGGCCGAAATAAGGAGTGAAGCGAAAAACCTGTCAAGTGATGGCGCAAGGTTAGGAGCTTTCAGCAACGCTGAAGAAAAAGAAGCAGAAGCTCTGCTAAAACAGCAACGGGCTATAGAACTTTTAAAACCGGCAAACCCGAATCTTGCATTTGTGAATCCTCCGGCTGCAGTCCCGGAGTCGGAACTGAGTGAAAAACTTTCTGCCATAAATGAGCGTGCGTCCGAGATCACGTCACTTAAAGTTGCAGCCTACCGAAAAGCCTTTGAAAGTAATGAAGAGGAGGTTAATTCACTAAAGGCATCGTTGTCTGATCAGAGTGCGGGTCAATCAGAAAAAATAAACTCCGCAAACGAACTGCTTACTGAGGCCGGCACTATCCGCTCACAGGCAGAAAACAGAGCGGATGCCACGGCAATGGCAGAAGCAGTAAAAAAACAAAACCAGGCGCTGGCATTACTACGCGAAATTTCGGCTTCACCAGAGGTAGCGGTAAATCAGGCAGAAGAAGTTGAAGAAGAAATTCAGGAAGCGGAGCCTGAAGAAAAAAATCCCGAGGTTGCAAAAGAAGTACTGGCGGAAACTCCGAAAGAGCCTGTTGCTGCTGCCAAAAACAACACTACCGAAATTAATTCCACTCCTCCGCCTGAAAGCGATACGTCCACACCTGCGGGCTATGTTCGCGGGCAGACACCAGCCATTCAAAACGCTCAGGCGAAACAGGCTTTTAATACCGCTCTCTCCGAACTTCAGGCAATTGAAGACGAAACAGGAGCGACTCAAAACATAGATAATACAACCGGTGGCAGTGTTTTGCGAGAAAAATCCGACGCACTGTTTTATGAAAGCAACCAGCTTGCCGATGAGGCGAGGAACGCGAAGAACAGAGCCGGAGAAGCTAC
>CAZJLZ010000166.1:0-3190 GCA_964546775.1 uncultured Cryomorphaceae bacterium
GCGGGCATCGAGGGCAGGCAAAAGCCAAACGGTTTGCAGTACTACCACCAATAGCGGTACGAGGTACAACAAGAATTCCCATTTAAGGATGATGCCTTTTCCGAGGACGAGGTTTGCAGCTATGATGATGGCCAAAACCCATTCTATTTTATTGAGCGCCCCAAACACAAGGCGTCCGATTCCCAGCCCCAGCGGAATGGTGATGCCCGGAGCTCTGAATTTGAGCCAGGCTTCCATAAAACTGATGGCGCATACAAATCCAATCCATAGAAACGACGCACCGACGGCCACGGGAAACTTCACCGAAATCATAAAATTGGCTTTTGCGGATGGTTGCGGTAGTGTTCTATCTTAATCTGAAACATTTCTGCCATTTTCTCTGCCCGCCATTTGGCTTCGGCCGCTTTTTCACCCTCAAAAGTTTCGTCAATTGTGTCGAAAAAAAGTTTTAGCCAGCGATTAAAATGTTCTTTCTCGACCGGAAGATTTGCATGCGGTACAAACGGACTGCCGTGGTAGGTATGCTCGCCGAGTAAAACTGTTTGCCAAAACCGGTACATTTTTTCAAGGTGAACCGGCCATCGATCCTGAATAACATTGTCAAAAATAGTACTCAACTTTTCATCATCGCGCACTTTGGAATAGAATGAATCAACCAAAAGCTTGATGTCGTCGATTGTGAGTATTTCTTTTTTGGACATTATGATTAATACTTTTGTGTATCTGACGATGTAAGATATTTTAACTACTGAAACTGGGGGCAAAATTACAGAATTAATTCTAAAAAAGGATACTTTTGTCCGATATGTTTGAAGCCGGAAACTGATGGAAACAAGAGAAAAGAAATCTTCCATGAGGAAGGAAATGCTGTTACGTAGAGCGGCCATTGCTCCAGTCGAAAAGCGGAGGTATGACAAATGGATTTGTGCACGGTTGGAGGAGATCATTTTTGAAAGGAAATGCAAAGTCGTTCACGCGTATCTTCCTCTACGTGGAGAAATTAATATTCGTCCCTTGCTGGAAAATCTCCTTGCTGCAAAAATTAAGGTTGTTTGTCCGAAAACACTGCCGCGCCCCAAGCTCGAAAACCGCGTTTTAAAATCGTTTGACGCACTAGAAACCGGAGTCATGAAATCACAGTATCCGGCAGATGCTGACGTTTATGAAGGTCCATTTGATCTGATCATTGTTCCCGGCCTGGCCATTGATCGCAATAAGTACAGACTCGGTTATGGCGGAGGTTATTATGATCATTTTTTAGCTCATCACCCGAAGGCATTGAAAGTTGGCATCTTTTATTCTTTTCAATTGCTGGAAACAGTGCCCACTGAGCCGCACGACGTGAAAATCGATCGGATGCTCATAATGAATAATTGAAAATCAGGAGAGTTCGAGAAGCGTTTCTCGGTAAATATCCAAAGATAAAATGATCCTGGGGTTAAGTTATTTCCCTAATTTCACTAGTCAGATCAAGGATTGGAGAAAATTAAAGAGCGTTATTATGAGAAAAAGAGCATTTATTGCTTGTTTGCTTTTTTTGAGGTTAGGTGCTGATGCTCAGGAATTGGAACAACAGACCGTGCGAGGGAATGGTTTTTCTTTTGGAATGCAGTTGTCAGAGTACCAGAATGATTTTGGTACCGGTTTGAATATTACCAGTCCGTTTTTTGCCAATCGCAGAATAGCCATACGCGTACGGGGAAATCTGATGTACCACCAACATGTATCTGGAATCACAACCACCTGGTCTCCATATGGCAATTCAACAGTTGGCGTGGTGACCTCATCTGGCTTGGTACTCAACGTTATGCGGGTGTATGGTGAGGGTGGCACACTCGCTCTTTTTCCCTCAGGGGAATTTTCGTCAAGTGATTTCGAAATGGGTGGGTATGGCTTTTTTGGATTTGAATTTTTGGTGACTGACCAATACGGTTCATTCATCGAAATAGGAGGTGTAGGAATAGGGGCCAATGCTGATCTCGTGCCTGGAAACCCGATTTATTCGAATGGATTGGTGATTAGTGCAGGGTTTAGAATCTACCCCTGAGGCTACCCGATTTAATTGGGTCCAAAACTCTATACACAGCTTTAACACAACGAAGAAGCGTTATAAATAAAGACGCTTCAAAATGGCTATTTTTGAGAATGACAAATAAAACAGGACCCCCTATCCATTATGTTTCCGCCGAAGTTGCTGTTTCGACGGTGAAAAACGGAGATCAGGTATTTCTTCAGGGGAGCGCTGCAACTCCAATGCAGCTCACCAGGGCGCTGCTTAAACGCAGCGGAGAATTGAAGAATGTCCAGTTGATGAGCATCAGTTCGTACGGCGATAATTTATTTGATCATCCTCGCTTTAACGAATCGTTTTTTATTAATTCTTTGTTTGTTTCCGCCAATGTTCGCGGAATCGTCAATAGTTCCGCCGGTGATTACATCCCGGTGTTTCTCAGCGAAATTCCGCTGCTGTTTCGCCGCGGGATGTTGCCAATAGACGTTGCCTTTTTACACGTATCTCCACCGGATAAACACGGATATTGTTCGTTGGGTGTGTCTGTGGACGTCGCTTTGGCAGGATTGCAGATGGCCAAACACGTGGTTGCGCAGGTCAATCCAAACATGCCCCGAACGCACGGAGATGGCCTCGTGCACGTGAGTCAGATCAATACGTTCGTCGAAGTGGACGATGCGTTGCCGGAAGTGAGTTATCGGCATAAAATGACCGAGATGTCAAAAAAAATTGGGGCCAATTGCGCCGCGCTCATCGAAGACCGGTCGTGTCTGCAAATGGGAATTGGTAATAGTCCGGATGCCGTTTTATCATGTTTGCACAACCACAAGGATCTCGGAATCCATACGGAGATGTTTTCAGACGGAGTACTTGAATTGTTGGAGAAAGGCATAATTACCGATAATTATAAAGTCAAGCACCGTGGTATGATGGTCACAGGCTTTGCCGTTGGAACGCGAAAACTGTATGATTTTGTGGATGACAATCCACGCGTAAAATTTCTGGATATCGGTTATGTGAATGCCACACATGTTATCCGGCAAAATCCTCGTGCGGTTTCTATCAATTCAGCGGTGGAGATAGATCTCACCGGACAGGTTTGCGCTGATTCAATCGGAACCTACCAATATTCCGGAGTAGGAGGGCAAATGGATTTTATGCGCGGCGCCTCTTTGTCAG
>CAZJLZ010000167.1:0-2886 GCA_964546775.1 uncultured Cryomorphaceae bacterium
AGGAGCAATGCTTTCTACCATCAAGCTTAACCTGGGAACTGTGGAACTGCAATTGAAGCAAGCAGGCTTGAGTGATCAACTCACATCACCGGCACGCAATCTCGTGGATGAAACCATCAACAATGTGCGGGGCATCAGCAAAACCTGCTTCCGCCTACGCTCGAGGAATTTGGACTGGCCCACGCGATCAACGACCTGGCAGAAAAAGTAGAGGCGGCTTCGGGTATTCCCTTCAATAAAGACATTCAACCGCTCAGTCAACGATTGCCTATGGAGCACGAGTTGGCGCTCTTTCGAGTAATTCAGGAGATGATCAACAACGCCCTCAAACACGCCGAAGCCACAGAGTTCACCCTCACCATGCGAGAACAAAATGGCCAGCTCGAATTGTCCTTCGCCGACAACGGAAAAGGGTTTGAGCTTGAGGCCATCAAACAATCCAAGGCCGGCAAAACCGGATTGGGATTAAAAAATCTGGAGAATAGGGTGGGGGTTGCCGGGGGAAGAATGGAATTCATAGCTGCACCGAAGGAAGGTACGGAATTGAAGGTTTGGGTTCCTCTGGTGTCTGCTCAGGTACGGGCCGCCTGAGATCAAAAAGTCTGCTTTCCATTTGGAAAACAGACTTTTTCAAGAACACCAAATATTGTTGCATAATCAAATAGATCGGCGTGACTCCGTCCTGGGTTCATCGATCGCCGCATCGTGCCAATTCCTGATGATCAGGAGCGGCATACCATCTCAAAATCTGACTTGCTGTATTGTTCGCTTGGATATGACTCATCTGGTTAGAAGAAAGCACTCGAAAAACAAGCATTTCACCAGTAATCCCGGGCATCACGTACTGACTCATCAATAGTGAATTTCCACCTAGTTGACCGGTATAATCAGCATGAAGGCAAGTAAAAGTCTCTATTTCTGCAATCTCGGAAGTAATGGTAAAACGGTTGCCGCTGAAATCATGGATCCCATACATTAAAAACCCGATCATATCATCTTCTTCTTCCAGCAGATCGGAATAGACGATCATTAAAGATTCATTGTTTAGTTCATATACCATGTCCGACTCGTCCAGGATCGCGTGTAATGCAGATTGTGAAGTTCCGTTTGGAATAATCGCATCCAAAACATCAATAGGCCGATGGCATTCCCGCCAATTATTTTGGTTTTGCGCGAAAGTTAGATTCGGCGTAATGATGCAAATACCAAATGCGATGACGATGCGGGTCAAAATTGTTCTAAGTGTTTTCATGGCTCTTGAATTATCGATTTGTACACCACAAATATCCCCTAGATCCAACGGGTGTTTCAGAGCAGAAATACGCTATTATAAAAAACAGGTGTTTACACGTGCTTAGACTGAACACAATAGAATGTAAGTCTAATTCCGGACTAGCAATGCCTTAATGCCAGCATCTTAGAATGAATCAACTAAGTAAGTAGAAATACGTGATTTGAGTTGTCGGTATAGATTCCTATCAAGAGTTTATTTAAAATTGCTCTCTGAAAGCCAGTTTTTTCATGAATAAACTCCTGCTATACAGTTTGATGCTTTTGCTTGGCACGTCAACCACTATTCAATGTGGTCAGGTCAATGCCCGGACGATTTATTTCCATGAAATCATTCAGGGATTCGATTGGGCAAATAGTCCGATGCCAACAAACGAAATGAATGTTACAGTTTTACAACAAAAAGTTGAAATATTAGAGAACAATTTAACACTTAACTGGATGATTGCAACGGCAGTGGTTCTCTTTCTGTTGATTTTGTTAATTTTCCAACAGTTAAGAGCGCATCGGATTGTCAAACAAAAAAGCGAGACAATCGCTCAACACAGAAATATGATGTACTCGACCATTTGTATTCAGGAGCAGGAGTACCGTCAAATGGCGGATGAAATACACAATGGTGTGGGGGCCCTGTTGTCTACCATCAAATTAAATATCAGCAATGTCAATATGCGATTCAACCACTTTGGAATAGAAACAGAAATGATTCAGAAAACACGTTTACTGTTGGATCTGGCTATCGGTAATGTGCGGTATGTCAGCAAAACACTATCGCCCGCGACGCCCAAAACCTTTGGTTTGGGACAGGCACTGGAGGATTTGCTTCAAAAAATATCGGACGAATTGGGAATTGCCACCGAAACTTCAATAGATCTGCAACGAAAGGTAAACTCAGTGGAACTGGAACTCGGGTTATACAGGTCTGTACGAATATTGTTATTCCACGCCATTCAGCATTCCCAGCCCGAAAAGATCATTCTGAATTTGAATTACTCGGAAGACAGACTCTTTCTAATACTTCAAATCGCTATGCCAGCAATTCATTCCACTGGTGATCAGAAATCATTGAATGCGCAGAATAATTTTGATTTACGCAGTTTTGAAAGTCAACTAACCATGATGGATGGCAAAATTGAAGAGATAGAAAATGCTGATAACCATCTCACACTAAGTATCTCATTACCGCTCCATAAAACATTTGCAGCATGATAAAAATAGCCCTCGTAGACGATCACAAATTGTTCCGCTCCGGAATTCGGGCGTTGCTACAAGCCATGAACGAATTTGAAATTGTGAGTGAATCCAACAATGGCGTTGAGCTTTTACAAAATATGGAGAATTCCCCTGCCGAAATTATTTTAATGGATCTCGAAATGCCCGAGATGGACGGAATGGAAACGACCAAGGCACTAAAAATACAGTATCCCGATGCCAGAGTGATCGTCCTTTCCATGCACGTCGATGAGAAATTTATTGTCCTCCTGATGGAATTCGGCGCCCGAGGATACCTGATGAAAAATGCAGAACCTGAGGAAATTGTAAATGCCATAAAATCAGTCCACGAAACTGGATATTATTTTACTGAAATGGTTTCGC
>CAZJLZ010000168.1:0-11314 GCA_964546775.1 uncultured Cryomorphaceae bacterium
CTGTCTTCAATAGGCGCGGTTCCGAGGTTGTGACCGGACACGATGATCACATCATCAACACGTCCTGTAATCCGGTAGTAACCCACTTCATCCCGCAAAGCACCGTCGCCGGTAAAGTATTTGTTTTTGTAAGACGCGAAATAAGTGGTGCGGCACCGCTCGTGATCGCCCCAAATGGTGCGCAGCATTCCCGGCCACGGAAAGGAAATGCACAGGTTGCCCTCGACGCTGTTTCCTTCCTTTACCGCTCCTTCGGCATCTACTATTTCCGGTTGAATTCCCGGCAACGGCAAGGTTGCATAACTAGGCTTGGTTGGTGTTAAACCAGCTAGCGGAGAAATCATAATTCCCCCGGTTTCGGTTTGCCACCAGGTATCGACAATCGGACATTTTTCCCGGCCGACTTTGTCATGGTACCATTCCCACGCTTCGATGTTGATCGGCTCGCCAACCGTCCCCAATACCTTCAGAGAAGCGAGGACGTATTTCTCTACGAACTCGTCGCCCTGCGCCATCAACGCGCGTATTGCCGTCGGAGCCGTGTAGAAGATGTTGACTTCGTGCTTGTCCACGATCTCCCAAAAGCGACCTGCGTCCGGGTATGTGGGTACTCCTTCGAACATAAGGCTCGTCGCTCCCGCAAGCAACGGACCATAGATGATGTACGAATGTCCGGTGATCCAGCCGATATCGGCGGTACACCAATACATCTGTCCTTCGTAGTACTGGAATACATTCCTGAAAGTATATTCGCTGTACACCATGTACCCGGCAGTCGTGTGCACCACGCCTTTTGGTTTTCCGGTTGAACCGGAAGTGTAGAGGATGAACAACACATCTTCGGAATCCATTTCTTCAGCGGCGCATTCATCCGATGCGTCTTCCATCAAATCATGCCACCACAAATCCCTGCCTTCTACCATCACCGGTGACGACTTGACGCGTTCGAAAACGATGACTTTTTCGACACAGTCACAACTCTCAACCGCTTCGTCTACAATGGATTTGAGATCGAGGGTTTTTGCTCCTCGGAAACCGCCGTCGGCGGTAATGACCAATTTGCATCCGGCATCGAGAATTCGTTCCTGAAGTGATTTTGCCGAAAAACCCGCGAACACCACCGAGTGAATCGCGCCAATACGGGCACAGGCCAGAATCGCAACGGTCAGCTCGGGAACCATCGGCATGTACAGGCAAATGCGGTCGCCTTTCTTCACGCCCTGGGATTTGAGAACATTGGCAAAACGGCAAACCTGACTGTGCAACTCTTTATAGGTCAAATCGACGTGTTGATCACCGGGGTCGTTGGGTTCCCATCGAATGGCTATTTGATCTCCTCGTTCTTCGAGGTGACGGTCGAGACAGTTTTCGGTAATGTTGAGTTTTCCGCCTTTGAACCATTCCACTTTGGGTTCGGAAAAGTTCCATTCAACGGTTTTGTCCCATTTTTTTCTCCAGACGAAAGTGTCGGCCTGTTTGCTCCAAAAACCTTCGGGATCTTTTACACTTTCTTCATACAACCGGTGATATTCGTCGAGGGAGTCAATTTTCTGAATCATACAAATGCCGTTTTGGTAGCCCTAAATTAAGGAAAAACCAATGGCATTACCGAATCACCATAACGCTGCCGGAACGATCTACCCGCAGAGTGGAATATTCGTCCTTGATGCGCAGCGTCCACGTGTAAATCTGGTTATCGTCGAGATAGTCATTGGTTCCGTCTGCCCCATCCCATTTCTCACCCTGCTCTGAGGTTTCCCAGATCAGGTGGCCGCGGCGGTTGAAAATTTTGAACTCAAACTCAACGATATCCACTCCCTGCATCACCGGATAAAACAGATCGTTGATTCCGTCTCCGTTGGGAGAAAATGCATTGGGAACATAGACGAGCACATCCGCAGCAATTTCTATAACTTCACAATGCTCATCCCAGCAGCCATCATTGTCAATGGCGACCAGGCAAACTTCGTATTCTCCCGGCGTCTGATGAGGATACTCCACCTGTGGATTAACGTTCACTGAACTACCATAATCACCAAAATCCCAGATGTAGGTTTGTGCGTCGAGGCTCAGATTATTGAATTCAATGAAAGGGTTGCTGATATCTGCCGGATCGGGAGTATAATCGAAATTGGCGATCGGACCGGTGGTATTGATCAACCCAAATTCTGTTGCCGTAAAACCACATCCTTCAGCAGTTGTAATGGTGAGACTTACATCAAATACTCCTTGCTGCATGTAATAGGTACTGACATTCGGATTACAGGAATTGCTGAACGCCCCGTTTCCGAATTCCCAGAAACAGGACCCGAAAAACTGTGGATCTGTTTGGTTCTGAAATGATACTACTGCCGGCGTACAGGCGGTATCAACATTGGACGCAAAGTTTACTTCGGGCATCGGATTTACCGTTACCAAAACAGTTCCTTCAGCCGAACATCCGAAGGTGTTGGATACCGATACCGAATACTCCATATCATCCGGAGGAAATACAAACGGCATGGCAATAGTATTGTCGGTAATGTACTCATCAGGAAGCCATTCAATTTCTGAAGCTCCGGTGACCTGCAGTTGAGCAGCGCCACCTTCGCACATTGAAACCGCTCCAATGGTTTGAATAACCGGTGTTGGATAAAGCGTCACGATGACTGATTCGCTACCGATACAACCATCGTTTTCTACACTCAATGTAAAGCTGAGTTCTACCGGTGCAGTTAGATTATTGTTGTAGACCACCAGCGGATTCGATACGCTGGGATCGCTGAGAAAGCTGCTGTTGTTCCAACTGTATTGATATCCGGGTTGTGGATCACCGCCCAATTGCACCGCACCATCTGCATAGCAAACTTCAATATCCGGTCCGGTTTCCACTTCAGGAATGGGAATGACAGTCATTTCTGCTTCGCCGTCTGTTTCTCCTGTACAAACCTGATCTTCAACCGAAATCAAAGTATAGATTCCATCATCCCCGGCGCTGATGCTGTAGTTATCGAGATTCGTCACAATTTCGGGCTGAGGAACTCCATTGATTGCATAGATAAATTCGAACGGAGCCTGCCCGGTAAGTTCTACAAACAATTCCTCTGTTGACCCTTCGCAAATTGTACCGCCACCGTATATACTTGCATTTGGAATGGGAGCAAACTGTACATTGGCTACACCTGAAAATACTCCCTGGCATACGTCGTTTTCGAGCTGAATGGGCGCAAACTGGCCGGTTTCTGTTAAGGGTATTTCAACACTATTGTTGCTGGTAACGACAGGTGGTTGAATTTGACCACTTAGCGTCCAGGTGAGTACAAATGGCGGTGCGCCCAGGAAATCCACCGAAACCCATAGCGTGTCGCCTTCGCAGGCGGAACCTCCTCCGGAAACAGAAGCCGTAGGGGTTTCATGAAAAACCACCGGCGTTCCGGCAGATACAGATAAGAGTGGATCGCTGTAATCCACTCCACCCATGCCGTCTTCAGTGCCGACAACCGAAGAAATATAATAGGTCTGTCCGTAAACCATTCCTGGCTGAAAAGAAAAGACAGGCAAAGAATTTTCGGCGAAAATGGTTCCCAGTGGCAAGCTTGGGTTGGAGTGAAGTATGAACTGAAATACATCGTTGCCGTCTACCGTATGGTTTCCATTGTGAATGGCCGTTACTTCATTGTCTCCGCAGACGGAAAGTGGCGTTTGATTCATCGTTCCCGCATAGGTGAGATTCGGACAAACATTGCTTCCGGAGACTACAACTACGTTGCAGGCATTGCCGTCCTGCACATCAAAGCTGTACGTAGCTCCATTTACCAGTGGGTCGCTGGTGAAGACGTTTCCATCCAGTATTCCGTCGCCGGTAACGTTATAAGTTGCGGGATCACCTCCGGTGATGGTGAAGTTGACAATATAATTCAGATTGCCGTTGATGCAGGTTGTGGTAAGGCCGGAAATGGCGGGCGTATCGTAAAAATTTAAAGTTATCGCATCCGAATCACTGCAGATGCCAGCGTTATCGACCGACCATGTAAAAATATATTCTCCGGCAGAAGGAACCGTTGCGAGGGCATTCGGATCATCGGCAGAAGGAGTAAAAATCACTCCCACCGAACCCGCCCATTGTCCCCCGGCTCCGGTTGCACTCAGACCGTAGCTGAAACCGCAAACTTCATCATCATCACCCGCACTTGCCGCAGGCTGGTCCAGTAGTTCGACGGTAATGGACGCGGAAGACTCGCAGATTCCATTCGTCTCCGTCCAGGTAAGATTGTATATTCCTTCCACCGCAACGTCGATTGTTGCAGTTGGATCTGCGGGGTTTGGTGTAAAAGTCACCCCAGCATCAGTCGTGCTCCACATCCCCGTTCCAACCGATGGCACTGCCATAAGGTCGTAATCCAGTCCGCAAACCACAGCATCTTCACCGGGATCGGCAACTGGTTGCTCATAAAATGCAATCTGAACCTGATCGGAAGTCGTACAACCAAAACTTGAAGTTTCTGTCCAAGTGAACAAATAATCACCGTATGCATCAACAATGACTTCAGTTGTCGGACTTGTTGGATCCGTGAAGGTCGCTTCGGGTGGACCGCTCCAGCTTCCATCGCCATCAGAAGGTATAGCAACCAGATCATAGCTCAAACCACATACTTCGTCGTCGTCACCGGCTTCGGCTACAGGTGCTTCTACAAAAGTAATTTCCACCTCATCAACGTCGTTGCAATCCGATCCGACAGAAACGGTCCAGGTTAAAACATACACGCCATAATCATCGGCTGTAACCGTTGAATTGGCCAAACTGATATCTCCGAACTGTATACCGGCACCGGCCGACCATGTTCCGCTACCCAGATTGCTGAATGCATCAAGATTATGCGTCAAACCACAGATCACTTCATCATCTCCGGCATCGGCAACCGGATCGGTTACAAACTCAAGCGTTACCGCCGCGCTGTCGGAACACGGACCAATGCTTTCGACCCAATACAGCGTATACATTCCTTCAGCGTCTGCGGTAATTTCTGCATTCGGATCGGTTTCATCAGAAATAGAAATTCCGGTTGGAAAATTCCAGTTTCCCGAACCTGTAGTGGAAGTTGCTTCCAATTGATATTCCAAACCACAGACAATTGCGTCCTCACCAGGATCAATCACCGGTGCCAATATAAATTCAACATCCACATCGTCCGAATGGCTACAATTTCCATTGATTTCTGTCCAGGAAAGGGTATAAATTCCAATGTTCGTAACCGTAGCCAACGTGTTTGGATCGTTCGTGTCGGCAAAAACAACGTTTGTTCCCGACCATTCTCCCAAACCAACAGACGGGTTTGCATTGAGTGAAACTTCGAGTCCACAGATCTGAATGTCTGCACCGGCATCCGCAACGGGTTCTTCCGAAAACACGACTTCAATACTGTTCGTATCGGAACAGCCTGTTCCATTCTCTTCTGTCCACGTGAGGGTATACGATCCATAATCAGGAGCGGTGATGGAAGTTTGCACCTGATCAGGGAATGAGAAATTCAACGCGGGAGAAGCCGTCCAACCACCTGTTCCGACACTTGGTATTGCCTGAACCTCTGCGTTCAGACCACAAATACTGTCATTAACGCCGGCATTGGCCACTGGAATTTCCAGGAAATTGACTGTTACCATGGCACTGTCCATACAGCCGGATCCGTTGTCTTCAATCCACCAAAAATCAACACTAGAAGCAGTAGTGACAGAAACAGTCGCATCCGGATCATCGGGAGAAGGAAGAAAATCTACGCTTGATGGGGTAACCCAATTTCCGGTTCCTACTGAGGGTTCTGCGTTGAGATTCGCTTCAAATCCACAGACTTCATCGTCGGTGCCAGCGTTGGCAACGGGTTGCTCTACGAACTGAATCGCAACTTCTGCCGTGTCGATGCATCCCGCATTGTTTTCAATCCACAGCAAGGTTCCTGCGCCATAATCCATTGCAGTAACTGTTGCATTCGGATCATTTTCATCGGGAAATAATGAATATCCAGGCGGGACTTCCCAGCTTCCGGTTCCCACAGTTGGAATTGCCTGCAGATCGTATTCCAGATCACAAACCGCATCATCTGCTCCGGAGTTCGCAACCGGCATTTCGATAAAAGTCACTGTAACCTGATCCGATTCAATACAACCGTTGTTGTCGGCTGTGAAACTGAATTCGTGTACTCCGTAATCCGTTGCTGTTACAACCGGGGCCAGTACGTTCTCATCAGGATTAAAGGCCGCACCTGCCGGGCCGGTCCAGTTCACCAGGCCGGTAGTTGTGAATCCTTGAAGCTCGTATTCCAATCCGCAAACGTCAACATCTGTTCCTGCGTCAGGTACGGGTATGTCATAGAAAGTAATGATACATTCGTCCTCACTCACGCAGCCGTTTCCATTGTCTTCAGTCCAGGTAAGTGCATAACTTCCCTCTCCGACAACAGTAATTTCCGCACCGGGGTCAGCAGGATCCGAAATAGTCACTTCCGGGTCGGCCGACCACACTCCCGTTCCTACTGAAGGAGTGGCCATCAGGTTATAAGTCAAACCGCAAATGGTATCGTTTGATCCTGCATCAGCTATCGGCAATTCTACAAACATCACTTTTACGGTATCTGAATCGATGCAGGTAAAAGCGTTGTCTTCGTGCCAGATAAAACTATATAGGTCATATGCAGGAACGGTTACGGTAGCACCGGGCAGGGTATCTCCACCGGGATAAAAAATTCCTGCGGCTCCCTCCCAGAATCCATCACCGACCGAAGCTACGGCAGTAAATGTGTAATCCAAACCGCAAACAACATCATCCGGACCAGCATCACTTACGGGAGGTTCAATAAAGGTGACCTGTAGTGTATCGGTATCCGTGCAATATTCGGTCTGAATGGTCCACATGATAGAATACGTATCGGGAGCACCTGCGGTAATGGTGGCATTCGGATCGTTGACATCCGGAGAAAAAGAAATCTGAGGCGAATTGCTGCTCCAGTAGCTACTGTCCCCAGCCATGACGCTTTGCAACTGATATACATCTCCGCAAATACTGTCTATTGCAGTTCCACCATCTGCGAATATGGGTTCTTCAAAAGTAATGGCCACAGAGTCTGCTCCGCCGCATTCATTTCCGAGGTCAAGATTCCAGGTGATATAATGCACACCATAATTGGGTACCGTTACAATTGCATTTGGATCATTAATATCGGGATCGAAGGTAATTCCCGGGCCAGCCGACCAATTCGCTGTGCCCAGTGCCGGTGGCACTGCCTCCAACTGGTAATTCAATCCGCAAACACCTGTATCTTCCTCTACTTCAATCGGAGGAGGATTGGCAAAAGTGATATTCACCGAATCTATTCCGGTACAATTATCTCCATTGTCTTCAATCCAGTAAAATTTCCAGGTGCCGTCATTCACCACGATCACCTCTGCATTATGGGTATATATATCCGGGAAAAATGTTGCGTCGGCATTGTCGTTGGCCAACCAATAACCAGAGGCTGCATTGCTGTCTGCCTGCATAATGTAAGTTGTTCCGCAACTCACATCATCGGGTCCGGCGTAGGTTGCCGGAAAAGGTGGAAAAGCGACTTCGACAGTTGTACTTGTACTACATCCCAGATCGAGATCGTCAATTTGCAAATCATAGATTCCAGCCGGAATATTAAACAGGTTTTGTGTTGTATCTCCCGTTTCCCATAAAAAGGAATAGTTGCCGGAACCATATGGAATATCGAGGATGATGGTGGCATCGTTCAGGTAACACGATTCACTGGATGTTTCTACCGACAGATCGTCGAGGGCAATGCCTACCACAACGGTATCGGTAGCGATACATTCTGTTGTATTATTGAGCCCGGTTACGAGATATATGGTACTTTCGGCAGGGGTGACGACGGGATTGGGGCAATCCACACAACTTATGTTCACTCCTGTATTGATGGGATCTCCACTGAAAACCTGCCAGAGATAGTCTGTATCTCCGGAAGCTTCGAGTTGAATCGTTTCACCTGCACAAATAATATAATCCGGACCACCATAAACCCCGACAGAAGGAGTAACCAGGAATCCCCAGTAGGCAACCCCAAAAACCGGACAAGCATCATCCTGCGCAGTAATATTTACAGGTATGGTTGTTGAAAAACCGGGAGGTACAGTCCAGCAAATTTCTCCGACCACAGGATTCGTTCCGGTTGTTGTAAATGTGGCTCCCGGAAGAATTGTTTCCACTGTGGATGTCAAAGTTATAATACTCGCTGCATTGACGGAAGAGAATTCTATTTCGGCACAAAACTGATCTCCACCACACACCTGTATGATGTTATTGTCGACCACAGTACCGGAGCCGGTAAAATTGGAAAAGCCCCCAGGGTCGGGCTGAGGTACGGGTTGAGGGCAGTTCTCAACCACAAACAAAATGTCGTGCCGGATGGTTCCAATAAGAATACCTTCGGTGTTGTACTCTTCAACTTCAACCACTATGGTATATGTTCCTGTTGCCGTGGGAGTAAATGACAATTGACCGGTATTGTTTCCGATGGTAATTCCCGGTATCGGCAAAAGTCCGGAAAATCCGGGTTCATATGGAATCGGACCGCCTCCATTGGTCAGGCCCGGCACCAGATAATACCTAAGGCTGTCACCGTCGTTTTCGTTTACACCGGCATTGAAACTTACGGGCTGATTGACGCATACGTACGGAATACTTTCCTGTGTAACGTATGGGGAATTGTTACAAGGTGCTTCTATATTATTCAGTGCTGCGTTTATCCGGTAACAGGGAAATACAGAATCATCCACATTGTTGCTGATGCTTCGGGTACAAAGTTCCCAGTATATCTGCCAACTGTCGCAGGAATCAAGTGTTACCTGAATCTGGTATTTGTAAATTTCCATCCCCGGCCAGGGGCCCCCGCTACATGCACTGTTTGCTAATGCCGTAGGACATAACTGAGAAACTTCATCGGTATAAATCTGTGGGGCTGAAATAGAAGAAAAATGCCCGCAGTCTGAACTGAACTTAATAAACTGATTGGGCTGCAGGTCACTTTCTGAACAATTCCGGAAAATGGACAGCGTGATGACGTACTCTTCGTTACCAATACATTCATAAGTGATGTTACCGCCGGCAATGTGACCCGCATTAACAACACCAGTGCCGGTAACAGCAAAGAGTATGGCAAAAAATAACCAGTTAATAAATTTACGGCTCTTCAAACCTGAGGCAGCATTGGTTAAAACCCATTGAGGAATTACGTAAGAAGTGTCAATGAGTTGTTTCGGCTCGTCGAAAACTACGTCAAATATACCCATTTGTACCGACCCCGATTCGAAGTTGTATGCTCAGAGATCGGAACCGTTATCGGATGATCACCGGTATCCTGCCATTCCGCACTTCCCGCTGCCATTGAATAGTGTAAAACCCAGGAGCCAAATGAGACAAGTTCATTTTATATTCAATCTGCCCGGCTGTATGTTTTTCACTCCAAACCAATTGTCCGCGACTGTCATATACGTTCAATTGCGTCTGAACAGAGGTGACACTTTTCCATCGGATACTGAACAAACCATCGTTGGGGTTCGGAAATACTACAAATGGCTCTTCAACTTCTGAACGTACTGAAACAGACAAACAGGCATCATCCGGTTCGGACAAATATTCCATGGACTCAAAATCGATGTAGCAGGCAAAATATACACTGTCGACAAAAGGATTTCGGTTGCCCTGTATGGAATGAATATAGTCGTTCCGGGCCATTTCCCTACCATCCGGTAAATGTTCGAAATGCCAGCTCTTCAACAATTCCTGCTCCTGGCTCGAAGGCAATGACCAACTTCCGCCAATTTGATCGTTGTAACAACTCAACATGTAAAACACGGCCCTGGCGACCCGACCTTTTGCGAAATCACGGGGTTCGTAGACAAAATTATCGGTCGCATCGTAACCGAGTTTTCCCTGAAGAAAGGACAGGACTTCATTTTCCACGATGCCGAAAGGATGGTTCAATCGCGGCATATTCGCCGAGTCATTGTGCACCGGAAACAGGTTGTGGTAATCGGTGTATTCCATTTCGTCAAAAGCTTCGTAGGTCGCAAACCAGCTATGGGCAAATACATGTTCTCTGCTCAACACATCCCATTCAAAAGGATCGTTGTACACGTGCTCATATCCGGTGTAATAACCGGTCACTACTTTGCGGTTTTCTGTGGTATCCCGGGATTCAAATCCAGCGATCAGATAATCCGGATATTCAAGATATTCGAGTTGCGTATGCGGGAAAACCACATCCGACAAGGCACTTACGAAATCCGGTTGTTGGCTGTTGAGCCCGTTGTAATAATCGCCGATCATATCCTCCGGCGTGGTTACCTGTCCCGAAAGCGGACTTGTCTGTTGATAGTTGCAATAGTCTCCGCTGCCATTTTCTGCAAACACGAAATAGTAATAAGTAGTTCCGGCTGCAATGTTTCCGGGACTGAATTCTATGCCCGGGCCATTGAAAACCACGCGTGAGTCACCGATGTATTCGCTGAGGTCATAATCCACACCGTCTTCCGGAATGTTCATTGAACCCGAAGTGTTTTGTAAGACAAGGTATCGCTCGGGAATTTGAGCAGGGTGCGACCAGCCAATATCGAATCCGTAAGTTCGGATATTGTCCACCTCAAAATCGACAGGATTGTTTTCAGGTTCTGCAGCAAATTCACCACCGTGACCCATTAGGTTGATCACATAAACCGGCATATACAAATCGTTGGTCGTTATCTGCAATTGTGCTTCGTAGACTTCTCCTTCTTCGCCATCCAGGTTGAGCTGGAAAAAATCGGATTGTTGAGGATCGATGGTTGTAGGAGCCGGAATGGACATAAAGGCTGCGGCATCCGGACCCGTGATGGAAACATTTGAAATCTGCAGCGCTTCGGTCAGTCCTTCGTTTTCGAGCTCGAGCAACAGCGCTTCTTCTCCGGAAAAAGTAACTGTATGGCCGGAGAGAATCTTTACGTTATTGCGGCGAACCATCATTCTCGCTTCGGGCGTAGCCGGAGCTTTGGTGATCGTTACCTCGTCCAGCGCGATGTTGCTGCCACTGGCTTTGATGGTATAATAAAATCTAAAAAAGCGGGCAAGTTCATTGGGTGATTCTGAAAAATAGGTAAAATCTCCGTTGAGGTTGTCTTCGTTCAGTACGCGAAGGGTATTCCAGTTCGTTCCGTTGACCGATTCCTGTACCGAAAATTCGGTTCCGGGTGCAACGGGAGGAGTAAATCCGGTTGAGCGGATGTAATAGCTCAGGCTTCCGGGGCTTTCGGCGAACTCCACCATCGC
>CAZJLZ010000169.1:0-5796 GCA_964546775.1 uncultured Cryomorphaceae bacterium
ATGCCGCAATGGGCCGGGATTTGAAAGTCGACGAAGGCTACGAAACCTCGATCAGCGAAGAAAATGAATTATTCTAGCATACGATGTACAAAGTAAAGTGTGGTGACCGGGAAATGAAAGTGGATATTGACGAACCAGGCACAGCTACCATTGACGATAAAACGATTGGCTACGACCTTGCCTTGGTTGAAGAAAATCTTTGGAATATCATTTCCTGCGGCAAAAGTTACAATGTTCGGCTGGTAGATCGGAACGACACCGACAAAACGATGCAATTATTGGTCAACAACCACATGTACACCGTGGAACTGCGTGATTCGTTTGACGATCTGCTGGAAAAGATGGGGATGAGCACAATTGCCGCAGCTACCCTTAATGAACTCAAAGCGCCAATGCCTGGGATGGTCGTGCAGATTATCGCTACCCCCGGTACCGAAGTCCAAAAAGGAGATACCCTTTTGATTCTAGAAGCTATGAAAATGGAAAATGTTATCAAGGCATCCGGGAATGCAACTGTTAAATCGGTGCATATCGAAAAAGGTCAAACGGTAGAAAAAAACCAGTTGCTGATGAGTTTCGGTTAATTCCGTATAACACTCTTGACCATTGAATCGTCCTTTTCCCTTATTTTGGCAGAATTAACCTACGCATGGTTCCGATATCAGCTGTCATCATCACCTACAACGAAGCCGACAAAATCTCGCGCTGTATTCAGTCTGTTCGTGGCATTGCCGACGAGGTATTGGTGGTGGATTCCGGCAGCACCGATGACACGGTATCTATTGCTGAAAAATCGGGAGCCCGGGTTTTACAGCAGGATTGGTTGGGATACGGCAGGCAAAAACAATTTGCTGTAGACCACGCCTTGCACGACTGGGTGCTTTGTCTGGACGCTGATGAATGGCTGAGCGATGAACTGGCGGCTCAACTGCTGGAGGAAAAAAAACAACCTCAGAAACGAGCATTCAAAATCCCCCGTAGAAATCGATTTTTAGGACGGTGGTTGAAACACGGTGAGGGTTATCCTGACTACAGCCTGAGATTCTTTGACAGACGGGCAGCACGGTGGAATAATCATCCGGTACATGAGGCAGTTGAAACCGAAAGTCCAATTAATATTCTGAAGGGAGACCTGATGCACGATTCGGCTGAGAATCTGAAAAATTACCTCAGTAAGCAAAACGAATACACCTCTCTTCAGGCGCAAATTATGTTTGAAAACGGCAGACGTTTTTCATTGCTTAAAATGATCTTTAGTCCGGTTTTGCGTTTTCTGAAGTTTTATCTTTTCAGACTGGGTTTTCTGGACGGAATTCCGGGTTTCATCCATATTTCCATCGGTTGTTGGAACTCAGGAATCAAGCACGCTAAGTTGTTTGCACTTAGTCGACAAAATGAAGATCATTAATCTGTACGAAGTGTTCTGTCGGAACTATCATTCGTTTTCATCAGCAAAAAAAAGCAGTAAAAAAAGCCGTAAAAGGTAGCACCTATCTGAGTTTCCAGCGTGTCTTCGGAAAGAAATGAAAGGGTGGCAATGAGCGTAAAACCCATTCCCAGAAAATGGTGACGACGAATGCTGTACCGGAGTATCCAAAAATTTAAAAATAGAAAATACGCGGCTCCTATGATTCCAAAAGAAATCAGGAATGTCAGGTATTGGTTGTGGGGGCGCCGTCGATGTTCATCATCCAATAAGCTTTTATCCGCATGGTATTGATGTTTCATTTTGTCGTCAACATCACCAGTACCCACCCCCGCAATCCAATTTGTCGATGCAACTTTCCAGCCAGTTTGCATAAAAGCCCATCGTTGCATTGCGGAACTTCCTTGCGGAGAGGCCCCGTTATGGTACGCGTTCATTCCATAATAAAAAGCGTTTACACGTCTTAGCAATGGATTATCCGGTGCATGCGGTGAAGAATATCCCTGTTCAATACGTCTAATATCCCGTGCGCTTAGTTGTTCAATTCCGGCGGCGTCCTTCGGCAATCCAAGAGCCGCTAAATACCGGATCAATGTAAAACGAAGCAACTGGCCGCGCAAATCCCGTTGCATCAAATCCATATTGCTACGCTCTGACCAGCTTTTAGACAATTCATCTATAGCGATGTAGCGATAAATATAATTGCCACCTTCAACTTCAAAATTGGTCAGGTGATGATCATAGGCTTCTCCCTGAGCGGTGTGTGTTTCGAAAGGACCCAGATTATATGGCGTTTCATTTACAGAACGGTAACTCTCGAAACCGAGCCAAAAAGCTCCACTGACAACTACTATCAAAACCAATGGCGTAGAAATGGCCACAATCCTTTTCCAACCGCTGAGGCTACTGCTGGCTTGCGCAATTACGAAAAAACCCATCAGAGCCAGCAGAATGACGAAACCCGTTACCGACTGGAGCAGTACAAGAAACCCGAGAAACCAGAATGCAATCATTCCGAACAACAATAAGGGAATGTCGCCATTGCGCCATCGTTGAAAGACAAACAAGCCAGATATAAGGATCAGCAAGGATATCCTGACCGAGGAAGAATAAAAAACTATTTCCCGGATGTCCTGTGTGTGCTTGTCGAATACCAACAAATAGTGTCCCCAGCTCATGAACGTAGCCAGAATCATCGAAAGGGTAAACAACCACAATAATTTTAAATAGTGTGCGGTCGGAATTGCAGGAATAGATCCCAGCACAACAGGCAGAAAAAGCAAGGGTAACTTTATGCGGATATCCTTAAACGCGTAATCAAAATTTTCTGTATTCCACAACCAGAAAACGTGCAACAGAAACAGGAAAATCAAGAATAAAGCGGGACGATTATTTTTGAGTCGGGAAAATTTTTCACGAAAACCTCCCTCAAGCAGCCAATTAAGCACCAGTAACAACCCGCCGATACTCAGTAGGAATCGGGAAACAGCCAAGCCAACCACCATTAAAGTCAGCGCAAACAGAAAGATGCCGTATTGAGCAGATTGCCGGTTAACGACCATTTTCTATTCCGACCGAGCGGGTTATTTTTTGGTGAAATTCACACTCAGAATATCATTGTAACTGCCGTTGTCCAACACTTCTTTCGCGCTTTCTATGGCTTTATCCTTCGCCAAGGTGGCTTCTATACGACCCTGCTGATAATAATAGCGGGCGACAATTTCATTTTCCAAAACCAACTGAACATCTTTTCGGAACTTGTACAGGTCGTTTTTGCCGTATGGTTTTATTTTGGCCCGCAGTGCTTCAAACTCGTCGTTGGCATCAGAGAAATATTCCTCTTCTTTGGCAATGGTCAACAGCTTTTCGTACGCTCTCTCAGTATCAGTCGTATAGCTAACATCAAACGAAACGACAAAATCTACAAATTCAGTGTATTCTTCCTCTGTGAGCGTAAACTGAGAAGGGTCAATAATTGAGTCATTCTCCAGATAATATTGGTTGGCAAATTTGAAAAACAAGTGTTTTTCCAGCAAAGTGAGTAGTATTTTATGCAACTTGTCATCTTCCACCAGGATATCCGGTTCAATCCCTCGTCCGTCGATCACTTCACGTCCGTTTTCGGTGTAGAATTTGTGCAGCAATGAGTCGGGTATTTCATCGACCCCGCCTTCAATATCCTTGTGTGCGTAATCAATTCTTTGAATACAACGGCCGCTGGGGATGTAATACTTAGCGACAGTCACTTTCAGTTTGGAGTTGTAAAACAAATCGCGGGTTTGCTGTACCAATCCCTTACCATATGTATTTCGGCCAATAATAACCGCGCGGTCATAATCCTGTAATGTACCGGAAACAATTTCGGATGCCGATGCTGACGTTTCGTCCACAAGGATAACCAAGGGCATCAGGGTATCCAGCGGCTGATTCAGAGCTACGTATTCTTTGTCCCAGTCTTTGATTTTTCCTTTAGTACTTACCACTTCCGAACCTTTGGGAACGAACATGTTTACAATGTTTACGGCTTCGTGTAACAATCCCCCTCCGTTCCCCCGGAGATCAATAATAAGGCGGGTCATTCCATGGTTGGTTTTCAAATCGGAGAAGGCCTCCTTTACACTCTTGCTGGCAGTTTGGGTGAAACTGTTCAGCTTTATATAACCGATTTCATTGTCGAGTTTTCCATAGTACGGAACATCCGGAATTTTGATTTCCTCGCGCAGCACATCAACCTTCTTAGGTTTGTCCTCGCCCTGACTCTGAACTTTTATCGTGACAGAACTACCGGCACGGCCTTTCAACAATTTGCTAACTTCTTCCTGATCCTTTGTGCTGATGTCAATTCCATCTACTTCCAGTATTCTATCACCGGCCAACAGACCAGATTTCTGAGCCGGAAATCCCTCGTAAGGCTCGGAGATATATACATGTCCATCCATTGAACGAATCAGCGATCCGATTCCGCCATACTGACCAGTGGTCATAAAGCGGTAATCTTCCATATCGGCTTCAGGAATAAAATTGGTATATGGATCGAGCGATTCGAGCATGGCATCGATTCCGGTCTTCATCAATTCGCCAGGATTGGTTTCATCCACATAGTAAATATTGAGTTCCCGATAAAGGGTCGTAAAAATTTCGAGGTTCTTGGAAATTTCGAAATAATTGTCATTGATCTTTTTGGAAACGAAACCGGCTCCGCCAATGAGGAGAGCCGTAAATGCGATAAGACCAATTTTTCTATAGCTTTTCAGATTTTTCATGTGGTTTGTCTGCTTGATAATTCTCTGTTACTTCAATGCATAAACGCGCTAACAATCGCGATATTTTTTCATGAACCAAATTTGACTCCAAAGTGGCCTCATTACCAACAAAAATAATCAACATCGCCAATTGTTGGTGATGAGATTTCAGCACGTCGTAAAAAGGCTGCTTTTGTAAACGATAAGCTTCCCGAACCATACGGCGGATTCTGTTCCGTTTTACGGCACTTTTTACTTTTCGTTTGGGAATACTGATTGCGAGCCTGGCCGGAAAATCTTTGTCAGATTCATAGGCCTTGTATAAAAGAACGAACGGAAAAGCCTTCACCGACTTTCCGTTCTTAAAAAGGTCCGCGAGCACTGTTTTCCCGCTCAGTCGCTCTACCTTTTTAAACGTTGCCCTCATTCGACAAAGTTAGCGCATTGGAACAAACCATCCGATCGATCAGTGTTGAGCGGTATACCGGATAAGATCCGTTAGACTTTACTTCTCTTTTTTCACGAATTGTTCTATGGCCATGGTCATCGAGGGAACGCCAGGCATAGGGGCGTGTAAATCGAGTCTCAGACCTGCGTCGGTGACGGCACGGGCAGTCGTCGGTCCGAATGCAGCAATTCGGGTGTCGTTTTGTCTGAACTCAGGAAAATTCTCGAGCAACGATTTGATTCCGCTCGGACTAAAGAAAACGAGCATGTCGTAATTTACCTCCTTGAGATCCGATAAATTGCTGGCCACGGTACGGTAAAAAACGCCTTTGTTGTAACGGATATTTGCACTGTCGAGCAAATCTACCATCTCTTGTTTGTGAATATCAGAAACCGGCAGCAAAAACTTTTCATTTTTATGCTTGCGGATGATATCCATCAGGTCAGAGAATTTAAGTTGACCGTAGAATATTTTACGCTTGCGATAGGTTACATACTTCTGCATATAGAAGGCTGTAGATTCCGAAATACAAAAATATTTCATCGAGTCAGGTACAGTGACGCGCAACTCTTCACACATTCGGAAAAAATGATCTACTGCGTTTCTGCTGGTAAGTATGATTGCCGTATGTTCGAGAATGCTGATTTTCTCTTTCCGAAACTCCTTCGCCGACACAGGTT
>CAZJLZ010000170.1:0-4021 GCA_964546775.1 uncultured Cryomorphaceae bacterium
TCAGCAAGAAACGTTTGAGCAACTCATTCATGCAGCAGAGCACACCGAATGGGGGAAGAAATATAGCTATAAGGATATTAAAACCACAGAACAGTTCAAACAACGCGTACCCATTCAGTCCTACGAAAGTCTTAGCCCATATATTGAAAGACTGATGCGGGGAGAACAAAATCTCTTATGGCCGACAGAAATCAACTGGTTTGCGAAATCTTCGGGTACCACTAGTGCCCGCAGCAAATACATTCCTGTGAGTCGGGAAGCGCTGGACGATTGTCACTACAAAGGTGGAAAGGATCTGGTGGCGTGCTATTACCACAACAATCCTGATGCAGCACCGTACAGCGGAAAAACACTTTCGATGGGTGGAAGCAGTACGATCAACGAATTCCGGTCAGATTCCTATACCGGGGATTTATCTGCGATTATCCTGAAAAATCTTCCGATCTGGGCGGAATTGAAACGGATTCCAGACAAAAGTACAGCGTTGCTCGAAAACTGGGAAGAAAAAATTGCCCGCATGGCCGATACCACCAGAAAGCAAGATGTTTCGACGCTGATTGGTGTGCCTTCGTGGACGCTCGTATTGTTGCGTCGCATTCTGGAAATTGAAGGCAAAGATGACATCAGGGAAATTTGGCCGAACCTCGAACTATTTATGCACGGGGGCGTCAGTTTCAAACCTTACGAAGGTCAATACCGCGCCATCATCAGTGGTGAAATCAATTACTATCAAAGTTACAATGCATCCGAAGGATATTTCGGCATTCAGGACCAGAATGAATCAGAAGACCTGCTGCTCACCCTCGATTATGGTATGTACTATGAATTCATGCCCATGAGCGAACTCGGCAAAGAATTTCCGAAAACATTAACACTCGATGAGGTGGAAACCAACACCAACTACGCCCTCATTATTTCGACGAACGCGGGGCTGTGGCGATATCTCATTGGGGACACGATCAAATTCACGAGTCTTTCGCCATTCCGAATCAGCGTGAGCGGCCGCACCAAACATTTCATCAATGCGTTCGGCGAAGAGCTCATCATCGAAAATGCAGAAGAAGCATTGCGGCGGGCTTGTACAACTACCGGAGCGAGCATTACAGATTATACCGCTGGACCGGTGTATATGAGCAGCGACAAAGCCAGTGGCCACGAATGGTTGATAGAGTTCTCCACCCCACCGGGAAATCTGGAGAAATTCATCGACCTCCTCGACCAGGGATTGAAAGATTTGAACTCGGATTACGATGCCAAGCGCAGCAGTGGATTATCGATGGGTCGGCCATTGGTGCACGCAGTAGAAACGGGAACTTTTTACAATTGGCTGAAGCACAAAGGCAAGCTCGGCGGCCAGCACAAAATTCCGCGGTTGAGCAACGATCGCCAATACCTCGATGAAATACTGGAACAGGTTTTGGAGAAAACCGGCACCTCATGATCAGAATCATCGGAATTTTAAGCATCCTCTTCAGCAGCTCACTCTATGGGCAGTCATCCGAATTTCAGCTGAGGTTTGCCGTTGAAAAACCTCATGACTTTATCTGGACGGACAATCTCAAGAATTTGTATGTCATTCACGAATCGGCCATTGAAATGCACCAGGCGTCAAGTGATATGTGGTATGAAAACAGCCAATTGAATCTCGGGACCATCACATCGGTAGACCTAAACTTTTCGCTGAAACCAATGCTTTTCTTTGGAGACCAGAATACGATTGTGATACTGGACAATACTTTGAGCATGCAGGGAAATCCGGTAAGATTAAATGAATACAAACTGGATTGGGTAACAGCGGCTGCTAAATCAATCGACAATCATTTCTGGTTTTTCGACATGCAGAATTTTGAGTTGGTACGCACCGACAATTCGTTCAGGAAAATTCGCACTTCGGGAAACATTAGCCAGATGTTGCAGGTTGATATTCAGCCAAATTTCATCGTTGAACACGACAACTGGGTGTATGTAAACAACCCGGCTACCGGTATCCTGGTATTCGATATTTTTGGCACTTACTTCAAACAGATTCCGATTAAGGATCTGGTCAATTTTCAAGTAACCGACCGGAACATTCTCTATTTCAGCGACAATAAAATTCACCAATACGACCTGATGACATTTGAAACACGGGAAATTGCATTACCGGAATTTGGGGCGAGAAGCGCCAGGGCGGTCAAAGACCTGCTGTATATTTCGAAAGAGGATCAAATAATGGTATTTCAAAAAATAAATACTGAAAGGTAAAACCTTAGTAAAATTCGCATTCCCAGAACAAATTTGTATTTTCGTTTGCCCCATAAATTGAAGAATATATGCACATCGCGATAGCCGGAAACATCGGCTCTGGAAAAACCACCTTAACCAAACTACTGGCTCAACATTACGGGTGGGAAGCTCACTTTGAGGATGTTAATGAGAATCCTTACCTCAACGATTTCTATAATGATATGCAGCGATGGTCCTTTAATCTTCAGATTTTCTTTCTCAACAGCCGGTTCAATCAGGTGACGGAAATTCACAGCACGGGTAAAAATGTTGTGCAGGATCGCACCATCTACGAAGATGCTTACATTTTTGCACCAAACCTGCACGCAATGGGGTTGATGACCACACGCGATTTCGAAAACTACTTTTCGTTGTTTTCACTGATGGACACTTTTATATCTCCTCCGGATTTATTGATCTATCTACGGGCCAGCGTGCCGGCGTTGGTCAACCAGATCCAACAACGTGGCAGAGATTACGAAGAATCTATTCGTCTGGATTATCTGAAACGACTAAACGAGCGCTATGAAGCCTGGATCTCCACTTACGATAAAGGAAAGCTATTGATTATTGATGTCGACAACAATAACTTTCACGAGGACAAAGAAGATTTAGGAGAAATCATCAACAGCATCGATGGCGAGATTCACGGCCTGTTCGATTGAGATTGATTTCCGTTTCCAGGCGATAACGACTGAATTGCCAAAGCAATTATGATCACCAGCGCCGGACCAATCAGGTTGTACCACAAATACGCCATATTGTAAACGTCATATTTGTCAAGGAAGAAGAGCGAAATGATCACAGCTTCGGCAATGATGGCAGCGATGAAAACCGCATTCGCTTTTACATATTTGAAGAACAGTGCAACGAGAAAAATCCCGAGAATGGTTCCGTAAAAAAGTGACCCAAGGATATTTACCAACTCTATGAGATTCTCGAAAAGTGTGGCCATGTGTGCAAACCAGACCGCCATCAATCCCCAGCCAAGTGTAAACCAACGCGACATTTTCAACATCCGTTGATCACTTACTTCTCGTTTCAGTCCCCGTTTGTAGAAATCTACCGCGGTGGTTGAAGCAAGTGCGCTCAATTCGGCAGAAGTACTCGACATGGCTGCAGAAAAAATGACGGCCAGCAGCAGCCCCACAAGTCCAACCGGAAGATACTCGGTAATAAATGTGATGAAAATATAATCGGCGCTCTTGGTTTCTGCTTTGGGATTTACGGTCGTAATCAGGTTCGTAACTCCACTGCGCAATTCCGATTCCTTATTTTGCAATTGTTCAATTTCCTGTCGCGCGATCTCAATCCCTCCTGCATCATCCATTCTGATCGCCCCAACCATTCTGTCGGTAGCGGCGCGTTTTTCTTCGAACACCACGATTGACGCAGCTTCAAGATCTGCCAGTTCGTTCGCGTGTTCCGAAGCTCTGACCTGTTCCACTTCTACCTGGTTGAAAAAAACCGGTGGCTGGGTGTACAGGTAAAAGACGAACGTCATGACCCCGATAAAAAGGATTAGAAACTGCATCGGAATTTTGAAAAAACCATTGAACAGAAGTCCCATTCGCATTTCGGTCATAGAATTTCCGCTGAGGTATCGCTGAACCTGAGACTGGTCGGTTCCGAAATAAGAAAGGGCCAGAAAACATCCTCCGATTAAACCGCTCCACAGGTTGTACTTGCTCGAAGGGTCAAACTCGAGGTCAATGATGTTCATTTTTCCGAGTTTTCCGGCGACTTGCACGGCTTC
>CAZJLZ010000171.1:0-4588 GCA_964546775.1 uncultured Cryomorphaceae bacterium
CCAGATGTTCACGAAAAATTCTTATCGCTTCAGATCCCTCGGGATGGTTCAACCACAACCCGGCAAAACGCAGGTCATCTGCTGGTCCGGACAATCCGCCGGGTTCATAGATAAACGTTTCAGGAAAAACAACGATGCCCGGAAAACTGGTTGAAGCGTCAACAAGCTCAAAACCGCGTTGAATATTTCGAGCCATCATGCCTGTTTCAAACTTTTCTGATTCGTTCTTCAAGCATGGTTGAACCATAGTAAATGTTACCGGATCTGATTCGTTCGCGAGATTTTGAATGGTCACATTCCAGATCAACGGAATAGAAAATACAACTCCGGGCAAAGTCCATTTTACCGAACTTTTTATCCGGAAGTCAGAATATTGAAGTGCAAAGAAAAAACAAGCGTTTACAAGTAAAACCCACAGGGAACCACCAGCCACCCCTGTAACCGAATACCATTGAATCCATTGTGGGTGCAGAGCCATAACGTTGCCCAACGTCAACCACGGAAATGCGAGTGTCCAGTGGTGCTGTACCCACTCAATGCTCAACCAACACAACATGAAAACAAACAGAGCCGTTATCAACCCGAACCGTCGGAAAATCCATTGAAAAACGAGCATGGTAGCCGTCATCCACATGGTGTTAATCATCACCGGAGTCAACAGCGAAAGTAGCCGGACTCCAAGGCTCTCATTCATATTGAACAAAAAGAAAAGGGTTCCCACATTCCATAGAAAAAAGGTTAGGAATGTATACCACATACAGCGGGTGCCGCTAATTTCGTTGCGGAGTCGCCATTGATGGATGCGAAAAAGCGGAAGGAAAGCGAAAAAAACCAATGGCCAAATTTGCCCAATGCCGGGCCATGAAACTGCGAACAAAACCGCACTCAACAACACCATCCCATAGCACAAAATCGTACTGGTTTGGGTATTACCAACAGTGGTCTTCATTTCTTTCATACCCGCCAAAGATAGAGTATCGCGTGTTTCAAGGTAACTTATACCGTGGATTCACTAGACATTGGTATTTCAGGTCAATTGGTTGTAGTAAATTGCACCACGAAAAAGAATTATGCAAAGTACGGATACAGCTCTCCCCACCAGCCCATTGGGCCTCAAAGAAGAATACGATACAATCGTAATCGGAGCCGGCATTAGTGGTTTGACCGCCGCATCCATTCTTTCCAAAGCAGGTATGTCAGTCCTTGTACTCGAACTGGACAGCCGGCCCGGTGGTTACCTTGCTGGATTTCAACGGAAAGACTTTCGGTTCGACAGCGCTATCCATTGGTTAAACCAAATGGGTCCTAATGGACTGGTCACAAAAATTTTCGATTTCATCGGAAAGGATCATCCCACGGCGTTTTTGCAAAAAAGGATAAAACGCTACCTGGGCGATGGGCATAATTATTTATTGACCAATAACCCGGAAGAACTGAAAACTGCTTTAATCCACGACTTTCCGCACGAACGCAAAGGGATAGAACGCTTTTTCAACCATGCAAAAGAATTGGGTCGTTCTTTCGAAGGTCTGGGAAGTTTTTTCAGAACAGAAGAAAGCATGGGTGGACTTGAATACGGGCTGCACATGATGCGCAAGCTCAAATTTGCCCTTCCGTTTATCAAACACCTTCGTTTTACCGGAGAAGCCGGTGTTGAAAAGGGTTTGAACCGCTATTTTAAAGATCCTCAACTACAACAGGTCTTTGCTTCTGAAATGGATTTACTCAGTTGCCTTGTACCGATTGGATGGGCCTATTTTCAGGATTATCAGTTGCCACCTGTTGGCGGTAGCCAGGTATTTCCAGAATGGCTGAGCCACGTCGTGAAGTCTTATGGCAACGACATTCAATTCAGATCCCGGGTCACAAAAATTTTACTGGAAGACAAACGCGCGGTGGGTTGTGAATTTGAACACGCTCAAAAATTGTATCGTGTGAAAAGCAAAGCCGTTCTTGCCGCCTGCGACATTCAGACTTTATATGAAAAAATGTTGCCAGCGTCCGTGGTCCCTCAAAACCTCAAAAAGAAACTGAACGATGCCAAATTGTACAGTTCTTCTGTAACACTCTCACTGGCTCTGGACTGCCCGGTCGAGGATCTTGGATTTGGAGAAGAAATGATTTATCTCACCAAAAGTGGGCTCAATCGGGAGGCGCACGCCAATGGAGATCCCAACACGAACGGAATCAGTTTGCTCGCGCCATCTTTCAGAGATGCTACTATGGCGCCCGAAGGAAAAGGCACGCTTACTGTTTATGTACCTGCCTATTTCAATCAGGCCGATGAATGGCGTACCGAGCGCAACGATAATGGAGAACTGATAAGAGGTGATGCTTATAAGCTACACAAACAGGAATATGCTGCTATCCTCTTGAAACGAATAGAAGAAAAGCTGGCTCCCGGATTAAGAAGTCACATAGAATATATCGATATCGCTACTCCGATTACCCATTGGAGATACACCGGAAACCGCGATGGTAGTATGATGGGTGCCCGTCCTGGCAAAGAAAATATGCAGGCGAAAATTGCGCATTACAAAACCCCGGTTGAAAACCTGATTCTGGGAGGACACTGGGCAGAGCTGGGAGGCGGTGTACCGATAGCCGTGCGTGCCGCGGCAAATTCTTCTTTGCTTGTACTTCAACAATTCAAGCCAGAGGTGGCAAAGTCTCTGGCAAAATATATGGACGGCAAAATCACAGTCGAAGAAGCAAATGGCTCTGATGCCTGGCAACCTTATAAAGCCGATTGGAAACGGTCACCAACACCAGCCGAAAAGAAAAAGCTAAAGATGGAAGCAAGGCTACAAAAGGAAAAATAACGCTATCTAACGCATCAAATACATCTTCCCAAACTCCTGTTTGAAATATTTGCCCGCAGATGTTTCTCGTTTATCGATTGATTTTCCGTTGATTTTAGCAATGACGCGGTACAGGTAAATTCCGTTTGCCAATCGGTCGCCGTACGTGTCGGTTCCATCCCAATAAAATTCTGTTATGTTGCGCCCAACGCGGATTGGCCCCAGTTCCAAGTGTGTAATTTCGCGCACAATTTTTCCAGTGACCGTCATAATCTGCACTTTCATATAGTCCGGCACTTCGGATCCTGTGAGCGTGAATACGAAATGGGTTTTGGTTGAAAACGGATTCGGGTAATTGAGGACGTCGGTGATCGTGGATTGCATCACTACTTCGAAATTAATCCGATAGTCATTATCTCCGCTTGAATTTCCGGATTGATCCTTCCCACGGACCAGCATGGTATGAATTCCATCCTGGGTGAACTCGGGACGGTAAAGTATTTGAAACCGGTTGGTATTGCCCGAAGCCGGAACCCAGATCATGTTTTGGGTAGCTCCGTTGTAAAAATAATGCCTTTCGAATTCTCCGCCGGGTTCAGAAAAATAAATTTCAAAATTGGACGTGTCAGCATCCTCGTCCATTAGTAAAAACAGATTTTCATCTGTAAGAGAAATGTTGATTTCGGGTTTGGCAGAGACAATCTCGCCATCCAGAATATGAAGACCATCAAAAGTCACATCCAGCAATGGATTTTCCTCATCGGTCGTTACATCGAATCCTATTTGTAAAAAGTTGTTGAAGTGATATTGTTCCAATTGATAGTACTCTCCTGTTTGCGGGTTGGTCGGATTTACTTCCAGCCAAAACTGATTCGCACCGCCCATCCCCCAGCTATCGAACTGAATGGAATCAATAATGGTTTCTCCGGCCGGCAGCGGAGCGATTTTTCTCAAATCAATCTCATTGATGCTGTTTTGTGAGTTCACTACCCAGTAGCGCACCATCAGACTATCCATATCCGTAGCACTGGCGTTGGTAATGGCGTAGGAAACCAGCATCTCTTCACCCTGATCGATCTCCAGGGATTCGAAAACAAAGTGCTCTGCTGGATTCACAACGGCTTCGGGAACCTCATCGAACAATAAATGCCAGCGCCTGAGTTGTGCAGGTGTTTGATCTTCGGAATCGGTGAGCCTAGTACGAATCCTTAAAAATGGAAACTGGTTGGCATCGACCAACGATTCAAGATTGAAGTTGTCGAGCGAAAATGAACTGGTTTGTGATCCGGCAATATCGATGTTTGCATTGTTCCATTGACGTCCGATTAGCCGAACTCCCACCGAATCCTGGGTCGGCGATTCCCTCGGGTGAAACCGGTAGTGAAACGATTCCCACTCCGCAACAGGTCCGGCTGCCGCGGAAATCATGGCACCATTGTCTCCGCTTGCCTGCAAATCTTCATTTAAAATAAGCGTCGAGGTTGCGGTCTCCCCGAACATTTCGCTGATTACCGGATTTGTTTCCCCTTTTTTGATGAGTACCAGATACGGCACTTGGTCATACGAAGGATCAATCGAAGCTCCGAGTGAAGCCATGGTCGAATAAAATGATGTATTCGATAGATTTGCCTCTACCAGATACAGCCAGGTATAAATGAGTACATAATGACCATCGGGAACGGCATTCAGCACCATGTCTGAAAACCCTTCGATTTGGGTCTGATTCGACTGATGGAAAATGAAATAGTTCTCTACGCGTTGCCGACATCCGGTCCCGTTGTTCACAT
>CAZJLZ010000172.1:0-2729 GCA_964546775.1 uncultured Cryomorphaceae bacterium
CCTGTTTCCAGGAATGAGCCGAATAGGCGAATTAATCGGCTCATAAAAATGAATAACTTGAGCCGAATATTGGTATGGTCTGGAACATCCGAACCGAATTGGTATGATTCCTCCTATCCGGGTTGACGCAAAAGTGTAAAGAATCCAATCAAACAGAATCCTGAACTTCTCCCGGCACTTCAAACAGAAATCCGTTTCCATGGATGCTTTCGATTCGAATGCGCGGATCCTGTTTCAGGTATTTGCGCAACTTGGCGATGTACACGTCCATGCTGCGCGTGGCGAAGTAATCGTCGTTTTTCCAGATTTCCAACAGTACCTTTTTGCGTGGCATTACCTCATTGGGATATCGACACAGTGCCGCAAGCAATTGCGTCTCTTTGGGACTAAGCCTTATTTGTTCGCCGTTCAGAGACAACGAGCGTTTGGCCGGCTCAAATACATAAAAACCCAGAGCGATGCAATGCGGAATTTCGCGTTTATCGTGTTGCGATCTCTTCAGGATGGATTGAATTTTCAACAACAGCAATTCTGAATCAAAAGGCTTCGTGATATAGTCGTCAGCACCGATTTTATAACCTCTTACCTGGTCTTCCTTTTCCCCTCGTGCAGTGAGAAAGACGATGGGCATTTCGCGGTTGATTTTCCGAATATCTTCTGCCAGCGTAAATCCATCGCGGCGAGGCATCATCACGTCCAGAATACATAGATCAAACGATCGGTGAATCATCAGGTTGTAACCAAGATCGCCGTTGTGCGCCCATTCCACAGCATAGTTCGACAGCTCGAGATAATTCTTCAACAGCGAGCCGAAATTTTCTTCGTCTTCTACGAGCAGGATATGTTTCTTCGGCTCGTTCACAAAACGGGTAATATAAATCCGATTACAGACCCTTGTTGCGGGGTGCTTTTGATGAATAGTTCACCGTCATGCAGCCGCACAATTTCACGCACGTAACTCAAGCCTAAACCAAAACCTTTTACATCGTGCAGGTTTCCGCTCTGAACGCGAAAAAATGTCTCTGTAACACGTTTCTGGATTTCATCATTCATACCTATTCCATTATCGGTTACAGAAACCTTTATACCGTTTTTTACCCGTTCGCTTGCCAGCCGGATGTTTGGAATCTGTTCGCAATATTTAAGCGCGTTGTCGAGCAGGTTGATCACCGAGTTGAACAGATGTGTGGGATCGGCAAACAGCTCTTCAATCGACTGGTCCAATTCCAGTTCGATGTGTGCATTTCTGGATTCGGCTTGCAACTTCATATTCTCCGCCGCTTCGTTGAGCATTTTGTTTAAGTCCAGTCGTTCTTTGGAGACAATCAAACTGCCACTCTCCATTTTTGCAAGTTGCAATATACGCTCTACGTGACCATGCATCCTTTTATTCTCCTGATCGATGATGTTCGAGAGCCGATCTATTTCTGCAGGTACC
The DNA here is from genome assembly GCA_964546775.1 of uncultured Cryomorphaceae bacterium. Lineage (GTDB taxonomy): Bacteria > Bacteroidota > Bacteroidia > Flavobacteriales_D > SKUL01 > SKUL01. The sequence continues at coordinate 1,439 of CAZJLZ010000172.1, forward strand.
GATTTTACGTTTGGATGCCGTATAGAATCCACGGCCAGACCAATCGTTGCAAGAGGTGTTTTAAACTCATGGGTCATGTTGTTGATGAAATCGCTTTTGATGGCACTGAGTTTTTTCTGGCGAAGGATATAGAAGATCGTTACAGCAAAAGTGGTCAGGATCAAACCGGAGAACAAGCCAACCAGAATCAGTACTTCTGACATTCCTTTGAGCAGTTCACCCGTTCGGTCCGGAAAATAGAGCAGCAATACCGGACTATTCAGAAGCTCCGGGAAAATCGGGAATGCGTATTCAAAATCCGTAGGGGACATTTCGGAAGTGTTGCTATAGGCCGACCACAATGAATCCGCTGATGGAGTGGCTACACCGAAATGAAAATCACCAGAGATTCCATGGGAGGTCAGGTGAGCACGGATTAGCGAGTCCAGATTAACCTCGCCAATTGCGGCTTCCAGATCGGGTTCTCCTTCAATTTGCTCGACCAAAACATTTTTTAACGCTGAGAAAAAAACACCGGTTTTGCGATCGATCAAACTGAAATGCTGCCGATTGGTAGTATCTGTTGTTCCTTTTCTTTCTATGCGTGTAACGATGACATTCCGCTCGTTTTCTCCGGGCGATTCAATAATCTCCACCTGTTCTTTGGTGTCTTCTTCCAGCAGAAGAATTTCGCGTGTAAACTTTTTCAACTCTTCAGGAATGCTGTCGGAAACGGCACTCTGAACGATACTTTTAAGCGTGAATTGCGAAGTATCACCACCCTGGGGACTCCAATTCCAAAATGCTTCCTGGTCAAAATGACGGGTGATCATCGAAGCCGTTGATTGTTCTTCCAGGTCGCGCAATATGCCTGATGCCGCACGTTGCACCGAACGGTTAAAGGTGTTTTGCTGGTCTTCAGCTACAGCATTGACCCAATGCCATTGCAATAAGCCAATTCCCAAAACCGATCCGAGCATCAGGATTAGAACAAATGTGAACCAATGCTTTTTCATCGTGAATCAAATTTACCGCAACTACCTATGCCGTCAAAAACTTTAACCTTTCATTAACCGGTTTTGGGTTCTTCTTAACCATTGATCTACAGAACTGCCGGTTCTTTTGAATCGACAAAACAAAACATTCATCAAAAATTTAAAGCCATGAAAAAACCAACACGCTCAACATTGATAGCATTGACGCTACTTACACTGGGAGCACAAGCACAGCATTCTGCAACTCAAATGCGGGCGCACATCTTCCATCATTCGGGCCCCGAAATACAAATGTTCGATACGCTGTTCAACAAATC
>CAZJLZ010000173.1:0-3980 GCA_964546775.1 uncultured Cryomorphaceae bacterium
TCCTTACTATATTTATACAATGTGGATAAGAAAAAGCTAAACTTTGCGTCTTGACAGGTACTTTTGTGTGAATTAAAAAGGCGGAGATGGCTAACAAACTTATGAGCAAAGAATATTTTTCTCAGAAACGTTATGAAACTACAACAGAGAAAGCAACAAAGTATGACATAGTAGTAAATAAAAAGAATTGTATTGAATTTAAGGAAAATGGAATCCATTGTGACCCTTGTTTTAATAATGCTTTAGTTGATAGAATCGAGGATTTAACTTCAAAAGATACAGCAGACTTCCTTATACACCAGGTTCACTTGTATGAAAACCCAATCGATTTTCTCAGAAGCCTAATTTCATTCCTTAACGACAACGAAGACGAATTTGGTTCTTTTAGCTTCTCAAAAGTGAATTTGCTTATTCAGCAAGCTGAATTGTTGATTAACAAACTCTCTGAATCAGATGAAGATGAAGCAAAGCCTAAAGCGATTAACTCTGAAGAGTATATAGATGATGTTAGAATTGCCGAACTCAATCAAACTACATCACAAAAATTTGATTTAACTCGTATTATTGCTTTTGCTGAAGAAATGAATACAGCTTTTGAGAACAGAAGTTACATGTCCCTTATTATGCTTACACGGGCCTTGATTGATCACGTAGCTCCTATCTTTGGTCAAGAAAATTTTGCACAAGTTTATGCTCAGTATGGCAGCAAATCATTTAAAGCACAAATGAAACACCTGGACATATCATCAAGAAAAATTGCTGATTCATACCTTCATACTCAAATTCGTAAGAGAGAGTCCTTACCTTCTAAAATTCAAGTAAATTTCTCTCAAGATATTGATGTCCTTCTGAGCGAAATAATTAGAAAACTTAATGAATAATACTCTTTTAGTACAACGGGTATGGATAGAAAATGGAATAATTTCATTGATCACCTAAAAAAGGTAGACTTGAAATTAATAGAAGTGGATGAGCTTTTAGAAATGCTCGAATTAATACCTAATGAGTTTTTTCAAAAGTATCGTATTCGTTCTGGCTCATCCATAGTACGCGTACGACCTAACATAATTAATGCGTACTTCTTTTATCCATGCGAAATTGCGCATCCGTCTGGTAAAAAAGTTATTGAGAGAATTAAGATGGGTAGAGCAAATGATTCAAAGGAATCTGTGTTTTATGGATGTATTCCATTGTTTACGGAAACCAATTCTGACAGGAAGAATTTTAACAATATTATGTTACAAATTGTCTCATTATCAGAAACAGGACAAATAGTCGGTTCTCCTGAAACTCCTATAGAGATGTTGTTTACACTTGGTCATTGGAATCTTAAATCTGACATTAACGTTATCATACTTCCTCACTTTGAGCCCTTTTTAAAAAAGAATGAATACGCCAATCAGGTGCATAAATTATACCTTAACTCTCTTGAAAAAAATCATCCCGAGATAAAGGAAGACGCGCTAAAAATTTCAGAGTTTTTTGCAAGTGAATACGCGAAACCCGTAGAAAGAACCGAGCTATTTAACTACAAAATTTCAGTCGCATTCAGAAAACTTCAAAATAAAAGAGGCTTTGCGGGAATAGTTTACCCATCTGTAAAAGGCAGCGGGGCAACTTTCAATGTTGTACTTAATCCTTTACTTGTAGAAAACAATACTCTTCAACTACAAAATGTCATTGTTTTTCGGGTTATTCGGCAAGACAAAGAAAATATGCCATTCGTTGATTTATATGCAAAAACATTCCAACCCGATGGAAAGTTTATTTATCAGGATTCATACAGGTCACCCCAAAATGCTAGAAGAGAGTTTAACATAATGATGAAAAACCTACATAATCTGAAATAAGTCAGAACTCCTTTCCACTGCGAATTCAAAAGATCACATTGGCAACAAATAATTAATTGAAGAAGATTTCGAAGTAGCTAAATAATCTATTTTCTGGTGGCTGAATTCATAGTGAAAATTCCTATTCCACCACCAATCTCAACACCTCCCCAAATCGTTCCTGTTCAATGCGCACGAGGTAGATTCCACTAGCAAAATCCGAAATATTTAACTGCATCATCGAAGTTTGAAATTGCTCGCGCCGTATTTCGCGACCCATAGCATCAAAAATCGTTACCCGCGTTGGATTTGTAGAACCACTTACGCGAATGTTCACCAGACCTGTGGTTGGGTTCGGAAACACAACCGCTTCAAATTCTTCAACAGATTGTATGGATAAGGGATTTTCTCCCTGATAAACGGCAACATTGTCGATGTACATATTGTTTCCTTTGCGGTTGGTAGATCGGAATACGGGAATGATCACTTCCGCGCCGGCAAATTCACTGAGGTCAATGGATTCATGCCTCCATTGATCAGCGGACTCAGGCTCGAAATCATGCGTGCTGACATCGTGAGAACTCAGATCCTCACCGCCTTTTCTATAGACTTCAATCAATTCAGGCAGCTCACAATCGGTGGCAATCCAAACCGAAAGGGTATCATCGATAATCGGCGGTCCATTTCTTTTCTGATAGGCTACATCAAAATCGAGATACAAGTTTTCTCCGCCGTCGGGTATGACAATACGTGGTCCGATCAGATCATCTTCCTGACTGGCCATCGGAGCATAACCGTATAGATTCATACGCGCGCAATGAGCATTTCCGGTGGTATCCGCAAAAGTGAATATCTCCCATGTCAACTGATTGTCCGGATTTTCAGGGTGCCAGATTGAACCATCAAAATGAGCGGAATCAAAAGTGTCGGTGAAGGGAATATTCACCTCATCTTTAATCGCAAATCTCCTGATCATTTGATTGTTGAAATGATCGGCTTCCACAAAGTCCTCATTCGCTTCCGCCCTGATGAGCAATTCTATATTTCCGGCTACCGGAACAGTATAATCGGGTAATTCAAGTACTATTTCTTCATTCGGCGCAAGCGATAAATCATAGTCGAAAGTTTCGGAAAATTCACCTACCATTCCGTAAACGACCTGAAATCCAGATATGGTCTCACTTCCGGCATTTTTTATCCGGACAACCGGTTCAATGGTGTTGAAACAAATTGCTTCTTCAGAAGGTGAAAGAATTTCTGTAATGACCAGATCGTGAGTTGAATTGTTGGGTGGTTCCGGAATGTTTCCTTCTGAAATCAAATAATTGTAGGCGGCAAATACATTGATGATTCCATTTCCGTATGTGTTGTCTTCACCGGCTTCACCGAGATCAATCGCTGAGTAATACAGTGCTTCTAGTAAATCTTTTCCCGGCAAATACGGATAGGCTTCTTTGAGCAACAAAACAGCGCCGACTGCATGCGGGCAAGCCATAGAAGTGCCTGAATACACCGCATATTCATCCTGGTCTACACACGAACGCACGGATTGCCCTGGCGCAACGACTTCCGGTTTAATGAGTATGGAACCATCACCGCCACACATTCCAGGCCCACGACTGGAAAAATCACTGATCAGCAAAGACGAACTGTTTCCATTGACACTGCCTACTGTAAAACCGTTTACTTCGTTGATGCTGATATTGTGCGGAACACTCATACTCTGGGGTGCCGGACCTTCATTTCCGGCCGAACTCAGGTTGGCAATTCCGGCGAGTTCCAGTACTTCATACATTTGCGTAATATCTTCATCGCAATAAGGAGCACCTTCACCGGGTAACCTGCCCCAGGAATTGTTAATAGCGTCAGGAACATCGTCCGAAGTTTCCGGGTCACCATCCGGGTTGAGGCACCATTCATATACGAAGGCGTAATCTGACAGCGGTCGGACTTCAGCGAGATTACTTACCACCGGATCAGTTGCAATGAAATAAGCGTTGAAAGCGACTCCGATGGTGTCGTTTGTGAGGCTGTCCAAACCGAGGATGGTACCAGTGGTGTGGGTACCGTGGCTTGAGGTCTTGTCACCGGGAGTTATTCTGTCCCACGGAAGCCACGTTTCATTCAGCGGAAAGCGATTTCCTTTCCATT
>CAZJLZ010000174.1:0-4917 GCA_964546775.1 uncultured Cryomorphaceae bacterium
ATAAGAATTTTTCGTGAACATCTGGAAGAATCTAATTCAACCGCAATAATCAGCGGCGCCTTTGCAAGCCTGTTTTATCCGGCAAATAAACCAGTACCCGGCTATGCTCACGCTATTTCAGGTCTGGAAGCGCACGCTGAACATTACAACTCGGCGATGGTGCTCACTGGAAATGAAATCGCATGGAGACATAAAAATAGGCTCGTGGCCGGTGTAGAAAGAATTCCATTTTCGGAAACCTTTCCGTTTTTGAATCAATTGGCAGTCGATATGGGAGGAATAGTGGGATCACTTGGAAAATCGGAAGTAGCTGAAGCTGTTGAAGTAGCAGGAACCCGCTGTGGGGTTCAGATTTGTTACGATTCTGCTTTTGGCTGGCTTTCTTCGCAGTTGGTAAGAGATGGAGCCGATGTACTCCTTGTTCTCACAAACGATTCGTGGTGGGGTGATACTCCGGGATATCGCCAATTGCTTTCATTTGCTCAAATTAGGGCTATAGAAACGGCTCGTCCGGTAATTAGATCTGCCAACAACGGAATTTCGGCATTTATAGCGCCGGATGGCCGGATTCAACAACAAATCGGGTGGAACGTTGAAGGCGCAATTACCGCTGATGTTACGGGAAATAATGAAATGACTTTTTATGTCCGGCACGGAGATTTTATATACCGTTGGTCAGCCCTTACCTTGCCACTCCTGTTTTTGCTCGGTCTGATTTGGAAATGGCGCAGTCAAAGGAGTTGAAGCCTCCGGTTGAGATAACATTTAGTACCTTCGCGTCATCAATTCAAGAAATAAAAAAACTATGGATCAATACGATGTTGCCATCATCGGTTCTGGCCCGGGCGGCTACGTTGCAGCCATTCGCTGTGCGCAATTGGGAATGAAAACAGCCATTATTGAGAAGTACGATTCTCTCGGCGGAACCTGTCTCAACGTCGGTTGTATTCCATCTAAAGCCCTGCTCGATTCCTCGGAACATTATTTCAAAGCGGTTCACCAGTTTAAGGAACATGGTATCGATTCAAAAGGATTTTCGGTTAATCTGAAACAGATGATCTCCCGCAAAGCAGATGTTGTCCAACAGAACGTATCGGGTATCGACTATCTGATGAAGAAGAATAAAGTGGATGTGTTGCATGGGGTCGGTTCATTCGAGGACAAGCAAACCGTGCTCGTTAAACCGTCTTCTGGAAAATCAAAGAAAATTGGTGCGAAACACATCATCATTGCTACCGGCTCCAAACCGAATTACTTTCCGGGAATGGAACCCGATAAAAAACGAATCATTACCAGCACAGAGGCCCTCGAACTGAAAGAGATTCCGAAAGAACTCATGATTATTGGCGGTGGGGTGATCGGTCTCGAACTGGGTTCTGTGTACGCTCGACTCGGATCGAAAGTAACCGTCATCGAGTTTACTGAATCTTTGATTCCAACGATGGATCGGGAGCTCGGTAAGGAATTGCAAAAAGTTCTGAAGAAGGAAGGCTTTGCATTCAACTTTAAGCATAAAGTAAAATCAGTAACAGCAAAAGGAAAAACCGTGACGGTTAAGGCGGATGATTCCAAAGGAGAAGAGGTAATTTTTAAAGGGGATTACTGTCTGGTTTCGGTCGGTAGAAAGCCTTTTACAGACGGTCTCGCTGCTGACAAAATAGGATTGAGTCTGGATAAAGGCGGGCGGATTGAAGTAGATGAATATCTCAGAACAAACGTCAAAAATGTGTTTGCAATCGGCGATGTTGTGCGCGGAGCAATGCTTGCACACAAGGCCGAAGACGAAGGCGTGTTTGTGGCCGAAGTAATCGCCGGCCAGAAACCGCACATTGATTACAACCTGATTCCATCTGTTGTGTACACCTGGCCTGAAGTTGCGGCAGTTGGAAAAACCGAAGAGCAATTGAAAGAGGAAGGCGCCGAGTACAAATCCGGAAAATTTCCGGTGAAGGCTTTGGGCAGAGCACGTGCAAGCATGGATACCGATGGGTTTATAAAAATCCTCGCCGATTCCAAAACGGATGAAATACTGGGAGTTCATATGATCGGACCTCGTGTGGCAGACATTATTGCCGAAGCAGTAGTCGCCATGGAATTTCGAGCTTCGGCTGAAGACATAGCCCGAATGAGTCACGCCCATCCAACCTATACCGAGGGCGTTCGTGAAGCGGCTTTAATGGCGACCGACAACCGACCGATTCACCTGTAAAAGGATATTTTGAACCATCATCCACCCAGAACCACCGGCGTATTACTTATAAATTTAGGTACACCTGACTCTCCAGGCGTCGGCGATGTCCGCCGATACCTGTCCGAGTTTTTAAACGATCCAAGGGTGATCGATTTGCCGTGGTTGTCGCGAAAGTTGTTGGTCAATTTTGTGATTGTTCCTTTTCGTGCTCCGAAATCAGCCAGGATTTATCAAGAACTCTGGAATCGAAGTGGAGGTGAATCACCTCTGTTGGTTCATGGCAATGATTTGCTTCAAAAATTGCAAAACCGGTTTCCGGAAAACCTGGTTCGCTTTCATCTGGCCATGCGTTACGGAAGACCTTCCATTCCAGATGTGTTGAATGAAGTTTATAAAAAGCGCTATGACGAGCTGATCATTGTTCCGCTTTATCCGCATTATGCTTCTGCTTCAAGTGGAAGTACGGTAGAAGAGGTTTTTAGATGTTTGAAATCGTGGTATGTATTACCGGAAATTCGCGTTATCGGCCAGTTTTATCACCGGGACGAATTCATTTTTTCTTTTGCTGAAAATGCCCGCAAATTTAAGCTGGAATCGTACGATCATTTTTTGTTTTCTTACCATGGCTTGCCCGAGCGACAGGTCGATAAGGTTTATGACGAAGGATTGTGCCGCGACAAGAATTGTGAGACAACTGTGACCTCAGAGAACAAAATGTGTTATAAGGCTACGTGTTTTGAAACGACCAGAAGATTGGTAGCTGAATTGGGAATTGATGAGGTACATGTGACGACGGCTTTTCAATCACGACTGGATAAAAACTGGATCGAACCGTTTTCGGATAAAGTGGTCAGAAATTTGGCCAAAAGTGGAAAAAAGCGAATTCTGGTTTTTTCTCCGGCCTTTGTGGCTGATTGTCTAGAGACGCTAATCGAAATAGAAGACGAGTATCTGGAAATATTTCGCGAAAACGGAGGGGAAGAATTACACCTCGTTCCAAGTTTAAATGCTGAAGACCATTGGGTGCGTGGTCTTGTAAAAATAATTGGATTGGAATAAAGGGGCCTTACTTTTTCCTCAATAGTTAAACTGAAGGAAATGGTATTGGAAGAAAATGCCGATTAATTGATGGCTACTTTTCGCGTCAACAGGTGCTCATCATTCACCAACTGAATGATGTAAATACCCATGCTCATGTCGTTCTTGCTGATTGAAACCTGATTCATCCCGTTTTGGATTGCGACACTTTGTTGAGCGATCAAAACCCTACCAGACATATCTGTAACGTACAAATCAAAGTCACTGTTAAAAGATGAACTGACATTCATCAGTAATTGATTGGAATTGAAATTGTTAAATACACTTACAATATCCAGCTCCATTCCGTCGCACGAGGCTGCTACTGGTCCGTAAACTCTGGAATCACCATTAAAATCGAATTGTCGAATTCGATAATAGGTGGTGGAACTCAAAGGAGCCAGATCCAACGCGTCATAATTTATGGTTGTACTGCTGTTTCCGTTTCCGTTGACCGTAGTTAAAAATTTCCAGTCATTACCATCAGTCGATCTTTCGATTGAGAAATAATCGTTGTTGTGCTCCGAAGCCGTAGACCAATTAAGTCGTACAACACCATCATTACAATGAGCTTCAAAATCAATCAATTCAACTGGAAGCGGCATTTCATTGCTGACCAAAGTCCAGACCTTAAAGAAATTCGCTGCCGGGGCTGGAATTCCAGACACGACATTGCCAGCGATATTGGCCGTCCCCTGAGGTAAATAATCACCCCAAAGATCCATCGGACTGTTATAACGCTGAGCGCCTAAATTCCCTTCTGTAATGGTATTGCCGGAAGCTTGATGTTCTTCGTCAGCATATCCTATGGACAATGTAGCACTTGGTTTTGAAGCATATCCTTCAACATCCATTAACCAGTAGCGGTCAATTACGTATGGCGAATTGTTTACAGAACCAGTTGCAATGTCTAGTGTAGCTACAACCGGAGAAGGTTTGTTGACGTCACTATCCCATGGACCTACACCCAAGCCACCATAGGTAGAAAAAAGTATTCCCGGATACGTTCCACCAGATCCTCCACTGGTAATATTTACCTCAACAGGAACTTTGAAGTCATTCGCTGTTGTAAATGGTACATTATAAGAGCCTGTTTGTGTGCCGATGTTCCATTTTACATAGTTGAATTCATCTTCAGATACAATATTTCCCTGTGCGGGTTGTGTGATTGCATTCGCATTTGGGTTAGCAATCACAAAATAAGCCCCATCGTTGATGACCACATAAGGATTGTTTTGAAACACAATTCGGGCCTGTGACATTACGTTACAAGCGAAAAAGATGGAAAGAAGTATGGTTAATAGTGCAGAGATTTTCATCTGTTCATGGGTTAACATTCAAATTTAAGCAAATTATCGGTATTCGGTTCAAATGTGTCGTACCAATTATCTAATTACTATTCAACAATGTTGTTGATGTTATATCTGTGAGAGCAATTAAATTTGCAGCGTGCGAACTTTGATTGATATTACTGCGAGTCTGATTGATCTCAATAGGATAACGACAGAATTTAAGCAAGTTGCTTATCTTAACAGTAATGATTTGCACGGTCGTTCTCTTTTGGCTATTGGTTCGCTTGATGATCTGATCATAGATCAACAACAAAATTCTGATCCTTTTGATGCTCTGGAGGACTTCCGGGTGAAATC
>CAZJLZ010000175.1:0-11784 GCA_964546775.1 uncultured Cryomorphaceae bacterium
GATTGCCCAGGTGTTTTTAGAAGAATTCCAAAGTAGTGTGCTTTTGAGCAAATGGGAGATTCAAATCATGCGGATGGTTAATAGCGTAATTCCATTATTGAGTCTTAAAGGTCCGGCAAGCGGTGAGTTAATTGTGAACAACTCTTGTATTGCTGAACTAAGCATAGTGAATACGAGTATAAGTAACACCTGTAATATATTGTTTAATGATTGTGGGATTTACGTCGCCAGGTTTGAACGTACAAATATCATGGGCTTATTGAGTTTAAGAAGTATAGACGCTCTGAAGCGCCCTGTTGAGTATCCTCAAATAGAAGTAAGACGACATGATTCAGATGATAAGATTGGTCTAATGCGAGAGGGTTTGATGCATAAGCATCAAAAAATGTATCAAGAATATATTCACGGTTTTAATGAAGGGTTGATGAAAAGATTCCCAAAAAGTGTTTTTAGTCTATCACACTGTACTTTAAATAATGCCGAATTTGGTAACTGCAATTTTGGAGAATTTGCGGAATTTAGGTTCTACAGTTCTAATATCGTTAACAGCTATATTACTGGAAGTGTACTACCAGAACAGAGCAATATAGTAGTGAATGATGGATCAAAGGTGATCAAGGATAAAAAGGAGGTGGCGGAGCAAATGATGAGCTTGTTTAATCAATTTTCGAGAATTATTTCGCGGTATGGTGAAACTGTAATTGGTGTCAAATATCATGCACTTGCTTTAGCCCAGCAGAAAGCGATTCTGGATATGTCCAAAATGTCCGGTGATTTAAATGACACATACTTTAAGAAAATGGAAAAGAGGGTGGTACATGAATCGAATCGCTTTACTTTTTGGCTGAATAATTTAAGTAATGGATTTGGTGAAAGCTGGGTAAGAGCACTTTTATTTATAGTGTTTATTGCGTCAACCTCTTATTTAGTCTACCATATAGCGGCTGTTGGATATAGCAGAGAAATTGGCTCGCCATTCATTCTCGAAAACTGGCAATTCGTTATTAATGGCTTCAAAAGTTTTAGTAAGAATTTCAAATATATTTTTGAATTTATCAATCCCGCTCATAGTTATGAGTTTATCGGAACAGAATTTCAGACGAATACTATGACATATGCAGTTGATTCTGTCAGCAGAGTATTTGTGGGATATGGGATTTATCAGTTAATAAGTGCATTTCGTAGGCACGGTAAAAGGAATTAGAGGTTTGTGCTTAGCGTCGGTTATTTCAGTTTTCGATCACCCCCGCTCAGCGTAGCAAATCAATATATTCAGACGCGGTCGCCTGGTAACCCTGAGCGTAGCGGTTGTTGGTAGTTGGTCTTCAACTATGATTTAAAATGATTGCATGAGCACTACCCTCCATCAGAGTCACCTGAAAGGGACTCTGAGCCCTTGTCGTGAAGTTTCGCTATTTTTCTGCATAGTGATTGAACCTCAGAGTACTCTACGAGTGACTCTGAGTGGGAAGAATAGTAAATGTCTATATTTGGACTGTATTATTAACCAGTCAATTTATTTTCTATGAAACTATTATGGCGAAACTTCACGCTCAAATTTATGTCAATTGTTCTTTTTTCAAGCGCAACTATCGATTTAACTAAAGATGGAATTTCTGATTTTGGTGACATGGGAGTCGAATCGATCCAATACGAACAAGTGAATGATAACGATGAGGTTTTACAGGCTTTGGGAAAAGGCAGTCTTGCTATATTATCTCTACTTCTAACTAAGATCACTACAGTACATTTCACTAAGAAGAATGTTGGGCATATCACAATGCATTTTGTTTCGAAGTTTAATGTATCATCCTTGAATGGACTATTTGAAAATGAAATTCATCAAGATGACCAAAAGTCAGAAATCTGGAATTTACATAGAAATAAATTCATCAAGTTAATCGAGTATAGACTGACAAATCGAGCGGATAATCTGGTAATATCACATTTGGAATTCGAGGTAAGTAAGGATACTCTTAACGCGTATTTAGAGTGTAGGTATGCTGGGAGTAATACAGATTCTAATTTTAAAATTCTTTGTGAAAAAATTGCTAAAGTGTTAGAGTCATTGGTCTCCGAGAAGATTGCGAATGTTGAAAAACATGCTAGAGATTTTAATCAGAGTTTTGAAGTTTCAATGACTGCAGTAGTTAATAAGCAGATTGAAGATGCGCGTAGTTTATTGAATGACGTTTAGATTCTGCCCCTCACCGCAACCAAATCATCTTTTCAGACAATGATACCTAGTAACCCTGATCGCAGCGGGTGCTGGTAGTTGTTCTTCAACTATGATTTAAAAATGATTGCATGATCACTATGATTTTTTGGAGTGGTGGCGAATGTCGAGAATGTATTTGAGCATTCTGTCACGCTGCATACAAGGAAACTTTTGACTTTTCCACTTCTTCAATCATTACCGGGTTTCGTAATGCTTTGTAAGAAATCAGATCCACTTTTTTTCCAAACAATTGTTCGAGATCTTTTAGGACGGAAAAGTAATTGTCTGCGTAGTTGAGTACTTCCAGATCATCAGCAAATTCAACAACTAAATCAATATCACTGTTCTTTGCATCGAAATGCTCATTAGTTGCCGAACCAAATAAAAACAGGTTTTTAACCATATGCTTGTTACATATGCTATTCAACTTAATTATTTGCTTGTCTGTGAGGCTCAACATAAAGCAAAGATAATGAAGTTTTCTGTTGGATATTGTTCCGTAAATATTCCGCTCACCCTAGCCATAATCATATTTTCAGGCACGGACGCCTGGTAACCCTGTGCGTAGCGGGTGTTGGTAGTTAATCTTTAACTATGATTTAAAAATGATTGCATGATGACTATGATTTTTGGAGTGGTGGTGAGAAATCACAGTCCATTAGAAAATCAGAGCAATCATAGATTAAACATATAGAGTGCACCCATTGACCCAATTGCGGCGATTTTAACCGCAAGCCCCACTTGGGTGGGGCCGCGAAGGAGGCGCAAAGTTCGCAAGGCCGTTAGCGGTTTTTTGTGGTGATAAATCCTAGCGTTCGTTGCGCTTTCCTTGCGCTCGTTGCGGTCAAGACCAATGGTGCATTGAAAACCATAGCTTTCGAAAACCACTATGCTGAACAAGAGCTTTTATCGATTTCTCCCTATCTTTGATCAAAACGTTGCCATGCCTGCCATTGATATTCTACGAGACCGATTGATTGATAAGCTGCTCACCATTCAGGATGAGGGTTTGCTCCGGGCGCTGGATCAGTTGCTGCGCTCAAAAATGAATCCTGAAGAAAAGGTGAAAATTACTGAGGCACAGCGCCGCATGTTGCAGTTGAGCGAAGATGACATTAAATACGGTCGCACCATTTCACAAGACCAGATGGATCAGGAGGATTTGGATTGGCTGGACGAAGAGTAATATGGACCAGTACAGCGAGAAAACAGCGACGGGCTGTTTTGCATTAGGATCTGCGAAATATGCAGTAGGCTACGGCAGATCCACGCTTATCAGTTGAAGCTTTTCTGGTGTGATGTAAAAATCAATGCCGGTTTTGGTAAGTAATACCACACAATTATCTCCAACAATATCCACATACTTGCTATTGACGGTGTGTTTATCTTCTTCAAGCAATGGTCGGTCATAATGGAGTTCTCCGGAATCCATATCGAAGCTCCGATAATATGGGCCATATCTTCCCATGAGTCGATACTCGAAATTGATTAAATGCAATCGCTTTTTGTCACTCAATGCCACAGTTTCAACTCCCGAAAAATCCGGTGAAAATGTAGGGATACTGGATTTGTATTGTCCATATGCCGAGCTTTTGGTCGCCGACCTTCGCTCATATGCACATGCCCATTTATATTCACCTTCGGAATCAAAACCGATAACCATTACATCTTTTCCAGTGTAGTAATTGGTGTTTTCTATCCTATGAAAATCCGAAATACCCGTTGCGGCAGGGTCGCGACTTCCTACACGCATCCAGATTTCTTCCAGTACTACTACCAGACCGCCATTGGTTGATAAATGAATCGAGTTTAAGTCGACATTTTTTAGCTTTGAAGGTCCTTTCTCTTGACTCACAGGAGTGTTGCCGTAATTTTCGAGCATTGGATCCAGTTCAGCCCGTGTATAGGTTCTATTGTATATTGTGTTCCGGATATTTTCTTTGGTCAGTTCAAAAGTTGTCACTTTTTGGGCATTCGCATTCCTAAAGTCGACTTTCCAGATATCAAGGGCATTCAGGTGATTTCCGGAAGACCGTGCAAAAACGAATAGGCCATTCTCATCTGTATTCTGTTTAAATCTTATAGAATGGTATGCCTGGTTGCTTTGTAAATCACGACCACCTTCTACCGAGTTTTTCAAATTGCCCTCGCCATCATAAAAATTGAAGAAGAGATAACTGTTCTGGTTTTTCAGCACTAACAGACTTTCTGCCGTATTGTTGATCAATATAGTTACAACGGATTCATGTCCTTCCAACTCACCTCCGAAAGTATTTAATTTTTGGAAATCACTCGATCGATACATGTCAAATTTCCCAGGTAAATTGCTGTTGTCCAGACAGAAAAACTGATTGTTCTCAGAGTAATAAATCGAAGCCGGTTCTGCAATTGCGTTTTGAAGTACTTCTTCCCTTATCAGTTTTCCGTCCACGGCACTGTACAGCGATACAATGCATCGATACATATTCTTTTTACTGTCCACAGAATTATCGTCGTCATTGGCGAAAACAAGTATGGCATCAAGTTCGGGGACATATTTGAACAGAGGGTAATACGAGGTTGATTCGAGCGAAATGGAAAATTGTTCTACATGATCCGTATTAAAGATGCTCAGCCGATTTTCAGTTTCAAAACGCGACAGCACCGCATATCTGTCTGCATCCATACCCGTAAGTGCGTTGTTGCCTGAGCTGAAGGATACCGGTACCGGCAAAAACCCCTTATTCCGTAATTTTTGGCCCATGGCAGAAAATAGAATCAGTGATAAGACCAGAAGGATAATTGCTTGCTTCATGAAAAGTAATGTTGGAGTGGTTTGGTAACTGTTTCAGAACTGACAGGTTCAAATATAATTCAAACAAATTAATTGAGTGATAAAGCAGCAATCTAATATCGTGTTTGATGGATATGATTTAAACTATACCTACCTTTATAGTCTCACCCGAAACAACACACCATGGGCCTTTTCAATCGATTGTTTTCAACTTCCGATGCTTCCGAAAATCAACATTCCAAACTGGACTGGGTTGCACTGAATTCGATTGCGCAACTGGATGAAATCGAATCGCTGCCGGCCGGTAAAAAAGCCATGATCTTTAAGCACAGCACGCGTTGTGGAATCAGCAGTATGGTATTAAAACAGTTCGAAAAATCGCATCAGTCGGATGATAACACAGTGCTTTACTATCTGGACTTGCTCGAAAACCGCGATATCTCAGATGACATTGCCACACGTTTTCAAGTCATCCACCAATCACCGCAATTGCTGATCATTGAAAATGGTAAATGTACCAGCCATGCTTCCCACCACCAGATACTTTCAATGACTTGAAGATTACGCGCATTTGAAAGTGAAATGTCTCAACTATCTCAATCTCCTACTTTGCAATAACCTCCTCCAACCCTTCGGTGGTATTTCTTTGGGTGGTAGCAATTTTGGTCATGCACAGTGATCATTTATATTGGTGGTCTTTTCGTACCTTGCCTACGCCGAAAATCGTAAAGATCATTCGTTTAAACCACTTTAAATTATTGATAATAAGATCTTTTGATGAAAATTTTTAATTCCCTCTATTTCCGTACAAAACATTATATCCACAATGAAGAACGCAAACAGGTACTTAAAAGAAACAACCTGACCGAAAAATCTGTTGAAGGTGTTTCGCAAAGCATGATCGAGGGATTGGAAACGATAAGGAATTACGTGAATCAAGCCAATATTTTGCTGGATATCGGCACCCATCATGGTCTGTTTTCAAAAGCGGCAAATGCATTTTTTAATATTGAAAAGACGATATGTTTTGAGCCTAATTCGGTGCAGAATGAAATCATATCAAGAAACTGTAGCGACTTTAATCACCGGATAGAAAATGTTGCGTTGTCAGATTCCGAAGGGGAAGTGACTTTTTATCTTCACCAGGATGAAACGATGAACAGCATTGTGGAATCCGATGCGACCATGCTCAACGAAGAGTTTCCCTACGACAATCCTACTCAGATGAAGGAAACCAAGGTCCGTACAACCACATTGGACCTGGCCATTTCCCGAATGAATCTCACCAACCCGACTTTCCTTCTGAAAATTGATACCCAGGGAAATGAATTGAACGTGCTCTCTCACGGTACGGAAGTACTGCGGCGAACGGAAGTTTGTTTTATAGAATACATGTTTGTGTCTCCGTATAAAAACAATTTTTCTTTTTACGAATTGGTCGGTTTTATGAATGCACAAGGTTTCGACTGTAAAGGAGCGTTATCTATTTTCAAACGGCCTTCTAAAAAAGTAAGTGCCGTGGATTTTCTGTTTGTAAAACGCCGGGAATAGTTTCTTCAATTTGATTCTTCTTCCTTCACGCCCCAGATCAAATCCGGATTATGTACCGTTTCTTCTAGTTGGGGTGGTGAGAGTCGCATTATAAAAGTTGCTTTAACGTGCTTGGAGACCAGAAAGTAGGGCACCCAAATAGCTGCTCCGATGAAAATCATCAGGATATCCATAAGATCTCGTTTATTGTATTCCACTCCTTCCACCAATGCTGATCCAAAGGCCATTATGAACAATGTGATAAAGAAATTTCCGAGGAAACGAATGACTACAAGTTGTGGCACGCTGGATCGACGCTGGAAGAAAAGTACAGCGAGTACAATCGAAAACAGTAAAAGGATGAGGTTGTATATCAATTGTATTGACATGAAAAGCGAGTTGGAAATGTTTCCGCTTTGCATAAAACCACCCCAGTTCGCAGGGTCGAAAAAGAGATCATCTATAAAAACATGGTACAAGAGGACAATTGGCGTCAACACAATTCCAAAGCTGAAGAGTATCAACCAGCCACCGATTGGGCGGGCATCCGTTTGGATTTCGGGTTCAGAGTTCGGAGGGATGTCATAGCGATACAGTAAGACCATCGGCCACAAACCGGCCAGTAAAGTTAAAATAGACAAAATCAAAGCCGGCGTTGCAACTCCGTTGGCATCTGAAACATAATTAGCACCGGAAGTCAATTGAAACGACAAGTGATTGCTTATTCGTTCATGGTCGTTCAGAAAAGTTTCTATTTTCTCAACCGGTATAAAGCTCTTCAAGGTCCGGTATTCGTATTCGAGCAGTATTTCCTGATTCGAATAGGATGTGCGATAAGAATAACTGTATTCGGGTTCATGGATCAATATCTCGTTTTCTTCTACCTCCCACATTTCCGGCACCCTTATTTTCGTTTCGACAACATGTGTGGTGGGATAATTAAGCTGATAGGGCGTTGTTCGACGGGTATGGGATTTGGCTATATTCACATAGCCTTCGAGCCCCGCAGCATGAAAATAGGTCGTGAGACCTTCATTGTCATTGTTCCAGATCTGAGGTATGCGGTAATACTCTGTGGTTTCAAAAATGTTTTCGTCGCGGTTGTCGGATACTTTCACGGGAAACTCAGTCTCTATACTGGGAAACAGGTTGGCATAGTAGTTCAAATAACTCTCGTTCATTTGATCCAGACTGGATCCGGCAAATTGTGCGCGGGTTCTGTCGGCATCGGCACCGTAGTAGGTTGTAATGAGCATTAAACCGCTTCCACCGCCAACAGCATCGAGGTTAAAATCACTTACTTCGATGATTTTGGAAATCCCTTTCACGGAAATGTCTTGCATCCCGCCATGGGCAGGGTGCACAACGAATCCTTTTCCATAATCCGGAAAGTATATATTCGTGAATGTACCACCCTGATTGCTGATGGTCGGATCAACATAAATCGTGTCGCCATCGGCAATGATCTGCGTTACAACGTGATTGAATGATGTTATCGCGGGCATATGGGACTCAACGTGTTCTCCTAACTCTGAATTGACAATGACCGGATTTGCTTCAATACCATAACATGCCAGAAGTGCACAGAGCAACATGGATTTATCCTTACAATCTCCGAATCGCTGTTGAAAAACCTGAGCGGGAGAATGGGGTTTATGAGAATGCATTCCATCTTCAAAACCGAGATATCGGACTTCATCCTGTATAAACCGGATGATTTTTAGTGCAGTCGCCTGTTTGTTTTCTCCGAGGAAATAATCGCCGACTTCAGTTTTTAGCTTCTGAACCTGCCGGGTGTTCAGTTTGTAGTATTTCCTGGCCCAGGGCAATAGATCATCCCACGATTCGAAATCTGTAATCATTACCTTCAGGTTCGAAGAATACCATCCCGGTGTATTGTTCTCGTATTGAACAGGGTCCATTTTACGGAATTCCCAGGTGTTGATTACATTTCCGATGGTGGAAGTAGTAGGAGGTAATTCACCGTTCGGGTATAGAAACCGGAGTTTTTTATCGGCGGGTGAAATGACGCGATAATATCCTTGTTCGTACGGAACAGAATATTGAAAATAAAGTTCCTCTGAGAAATGACCGTCATAAACAGGATTAACACCTTTTTTGGTGAAGCTGTACTCAACAACGTCGCCGATTCTCAGATCGGTTAGATGAATAATTGCTGTGAGTGCTCCATTGTATAAATGCCGGTCCATTTGCTGTTCGCGTTGCACAACCTTAATCGCAACCGGGTGCAATTGATTTATGCGCTCTCCATTCCGAATGATGGCTGCCTGGTGGAATACAAGTCGTTCATACGTCGGGTCGAAATCAACAGTAAGATCGGCTTCTTGCTGGAGGCCATCAATGGTCATAATCCGGTAAGCCGACCGGAAGTATCTTTCGGATTCAACAATATTGATTTGTTTATCAATCAACAAATAATAAGTCCCTTCTATTTGTCCTTCTTCTGGTTGGGCTTCCAGCTTGGGGTCAAAATGCTTTACCCAATCGCTGGCGGAGGCAATAGATACCTTATTTCCGGACTGTCCGTAGATCGCGTTGCTCAGAAACAGGGCACTCAGTACAAAAATCAGATTCTGAAAAAACATGAATGTCAACTGTTGAAGTGGTTCATTGTTGATGAACAGCTCGTGTGGAGCGATACCACCAAATGAACGCAGAAGAATAAATTAAATCAATCAGGTATTGGATAACAAAGTTATGTTGCCCGCAAAGTTAACAGGATTGATATATTTTGATCTGGTTGGTGTCGGGCTTCCAATCGTGCAGGTACTTTATCCGGATGAAGTAGGATGACACCTCCAGTCTTTCTTCCAGGTAAGTTTATTAAAATGTACACAGGATACGGGGGATTAATGTCCGGCGCTTTTTTAAATACCAACCCACTTTTGGTTAAGGAGGCGCACCGGGTTACGTTATTCTGGTAAATTGGAAAGACAATAAGTTGTCTTCATATTCATCAATTCGCAGTTCGTCTATTTGTTTTCATTCTAAGGTAAAAACTGATATAATTGTTGCGTATAGGACCTAAATTAGCAGCAACTACTATAACCATGATTACCCGGATTTTCGTTACTTTTTGTTTTGCATTATCCTTTTTCAACGGTGCAACGGCACAGGAACCCCAACCCCTAACTTACGAAGAGATAAAAAACGTTCTTGACAGCGCAAATTTATATGTCGATAATCTACAACACGAACGCGGTGCCGACTGGATAGAGCTGGCAGAAATTTATATTACAGACGATTCTCCAAAAGAAATTCGGGCTACACATTATCTCATAAAAGCCAAATGGTTGTTGAACACGTGGCAACTGCGCGATGCGGAAACAGAATTTTTAAAGTCGATTGCGTTGTGGTATTCATTGGACGATTCGTTGAATATGGCTTTCGGGTACTCAGGTCTCGGAACCACGGTATGCGAACAAAATCGCTATCAGGAAGCCATCCGCTATCAGTTGAGGGCAATAGATTATTATGGTGCTCGCGACAGTAGTCAGCACTACGGATTGGTTTCGAACCTGGCGGTTTCATACGATCATGCACAGGATTACACGAAATCCCTTAAGCATTACCTGAAGGTAAGAGAGTATTTTTCCCGAAACAATCTGCCGGCTAAACAGGCCGTAGTGGAAAGTAACATTGGAGAGGTATTTCGCAGCGGACTGGATGATATCCCAAGAGCAATTGAACATTACCATAAAGCCATCCAATTGAACAAGCAAACCAATCAGCCTAATTTTCTTGTACAGAATTACCACAATATTGGACTGGCGTACCTTGAGACAGAACAATTCGACAGTGCATATTATTACATAAAGGAATCGGTGAAAATGCGCAACGAACAGGAATCCAAAGGTGGTCTGGCCATTTCTATGCACGCATTGGGAAAATACTTTCTGGATACCCGGCAACCCGACAGCGCATTAACTGCTTTTGGAAAAACACTCCAAATCAGTGAAGAACTCGGGATAGCTCCCGGAGTTTTTTACGGAAGTCTCGGTATGGGTGAAGTTTATGAGTCCGAGGGATATTACGCCCAAGCTCAGGAGGCTTTCAAAAAAGCTTCCTCAACAGCGGATGAAATCGGTTCTCTGGAACTTCAGGAAAAAGCGAGAATGCTGCTTTATAATTTGTCCAAAACGCAAAACCGACCAACCGAAGCACTAAAATACCATGAGCAACTGGTTACCATCCGCGATAGTGTCAGAAGTATGCAGAATCGTGAAGAACTGACAGAGATCAAAATAAAATACGAAACCGAACTCGCCAGGGCTGAAAATGCGGCGCTCAAATCAAGCCAGGAAACTCAGCAAATGCAACTCGAGCGACAGCAATGGTTGGTATTTGGATTGTCGGGAATGTTGTTGTTGGTAATTGTAGGGTCATTGGTACTTATTCAGGCGCACCGACAGCGGAAAGTGGCTTATCTAAAAGCGATCGATGCACGTAAAGAACTGGAAGTGCAATATGCAAAGATGATAGAGCAGGAAGCGAAACTCAATGAAACCATTGCGCTTAAAAACAGGATATTCTCAGTACTCGGCCACGACCTGCGCTCGCCTTTGGCAAATATTTCTTCCATGCTACCATTGATTTCAGAGAAGGATGTTACGCATGATGAATTAACAATTATCCTTGCTCATCTTCAGCGCGATACAGATTTAAGTCTCAACACACTACACAACATTCTACAATGGTCGCAAATTCAGTCGAATGAAATCGATATACATCGCGATCAATTATTAGTCAAAGAGGCGTTTAACGACTTGAGACAGGTGTTTGAATCCAGTGCGAGACTGAAAAAAGTGAATCTCGACTTTATAGATTATTCGGATGGCAAAATCTGGGTGGACGAAAATCAGTTCAGAAGCATTGCCACCAACCTGGTCAGCAATGCCATTAAATTTTCACCGACCGGGGAAACAGTGGTTATAAAAGTGGAGGATAATCTGGCGTTTACCGAATTTTCAGTTTCTGACAAGGGCCGTGGATTTCATCCGGATATCTTGTCCCAGATTAGCCAACGCAAAAGCCGACATAGCGCAGAAGGCACCCTCGGTGAAAAAGGTACCGGTATTGGTTTGCAACTGGTGCGCGATTTTGTAGATGCACATGATGGCGCCTTCCGGATTTCGCGCAATGAATATGGCGGGGCAATTGTCACCGTTTCGTTTCCGAAAAATGACGGGGAGGAAGAGGTAACCGAGCATTTGCAATCAGCTTAAATTGCTGGCTATTCAAG
>CAZJLZ010000176.1:0-4055 GCA_964546775.1 uncultured Cryomorphaceae bacterium
TGGAGGGGCTGTCACGGCGACGTCTTTCACCGGCGATGGTTCTGCGCTCACCAATTTGCCCAGTTCCGCTGATGATCTCGGGGACCATACTGCCACGCAGACCTTGGATTTGGCGGGGAACGACATCACCAATGGAGGGGCTGTCACGGCGACGTCTTTCACCGGCGATGGTTCTGCGCTCACCAATTTGCCCAGCTCCACCCTTCTCTCCGATGCCGATGGCGATACCAGGATCCAGGTTGAGGAAAGTGCCGATGACGATGTGATCCGTTTTTTCCAGCCCTTTGGAATTGGACTCTCCTATGAGGCATTCACAATGACCCAGTCCCACTTTGCCATAAAGGCCAGTGACGGTTTTGCCACACCCCAGCTTTCGTTCAACACCACCGTGGGCACCAACTTCATCAAGAACACCATACCCACGGTAGCATTCACCCCGGCCGATAACACCATGGAGTTCTCCATTAAGGGGAATCCTACGCTTACCCTTTTAGGCGATGGCGGGGTAACGGTGAACGATGCCTACACCCTCCCCGTGGCGGATGGTGCTGATGCGCAGGTGCTGACCACCGATGGCAGCGGCAACGTAAGCTGGCAGTCAGTGCCTGATGTGATAAGAGCCACGGTGAACATCGACCTTCCATCCTTTGGCAACACGGTGGAGAAGAACGTGCAGACCGTGACGGTAACAGGTGCGCAGGTGGGCGCCACGGCGCATGTGTCCCCAAGCGGAGCACTTTTGGGTTTCACCAGCATTGCTTATGCCTTTGTGTCGGCTGCCAATACCGTCAGGATCGTATTCCTCAACCACAACACCACTGATAACGACAACCCCGCCATGGACTTTTATGTGACGGTCACGAATTGATTTACAATTTAATCCCATCGCTCAGCAATGAATAACATATCGGCATGAAAATAACAGGTAGTATACCAATATATATTTGCTGCATTTCGGCATTGCTTTTATTTAGCGCTGGACTCCACGCCCAACAGGCCACAACGGCTGCCGGCGGCGATGCCACTGGCCCTGGCGGAAGCGTAGCGTACTCGGTTGGTCAGGTCGTTTACACAACGAATTCGGGTACCGGCGGGTCAGTGGCCGAAGGCGTTCAACAAAGCTACTCGGTAGATGATGGCTGCTCGAATGCTATCGTGTTGTATCCAACCACTTTTCCAGCCATCAACAATACTTTGAGCAACCTGAGCGGAGCCAGCAGTTCCGGAGAACCTGCCTGTGCGGGTAGCAGCGACGGCAGCGACCGATTCTTCAGCTTTACGGCAGATGTTACCAATACCTACATCATCAATGTTAATCCATTGGGCGGTTCGGATATTGTTGTTCAGGTACTGGATTCCTGCGGAGGCAATCAATTGGCCTGTGTCAATGAAAACGGAGCCGGAGAATCAGAATGGGTACTGCTCGAAGCACTGGCTCCTGGCGATTACGTAGTACGTGTTCACAATGTGAGTGGCGATGCGGAAACATCGGCAACAGGAGGTTTCCTCATCAACGTGCAGCAACTGCCATTGGCGCAGGTTCAGGACAATCCAAACAACATTCTGTACGCTTGCAACCAAACCGGTTTTCAACTCGAAGACTTTGTTGGTGCAACACCCCAAACCACACCCGGCATACTCGATTACGAGTGGTTTCTGGGCGAGGAAAACGGAACCTTCACCAACGTATGGCAACGGGGAAGTCCCAACTACTCAACCCGCATCGAGTGGCTGGACATGGAATACGGAAAAACCTACAATGTGTTTGTCCGCGTGCTGGTCGACCACGCTCATTTCGGCCCGCTCTGGGGAGTGTTCCAGGGTGATTACCAAGACCCGAACAATCCGGGCGCTTCCATGTGTACCATCTCAACCTCTTCGAATGTCACCCCTACCGAACTTCGACCCAATTACACTCCAACCAACGTTCAGGGCAATGACTACGCGCTGTGCGACTTTGCGGTGGCTTATAACGTCTCCGGCTCACAGGATTTCCGCTGGAGATTTGATCCGGACACAGATCCAAACAATACCAATGAGATTTTATATATCCGGGGATCTGCCAATCCATCGGTTCGCTTGAGCTGGGTAAATGGATTGATTCCCGGATTGACGTACAACGTAGCAGTAGAAGTACAGGTAGCCGGACAGTGGAGTGGATACAGCACCATATTGCCGCTGAGCATAGGACTTCCACCGAACGACGTTCAACTGCGTAACCCATATTGCGGAGGAACCTATTCGCTGAATGGATATGTATTGTCAGAATCGGTTTGTGAGGCAGATGTATATTCATTCGAATTCGAGCATACCATCTCTGGCAGCATCCACACGCGCAACTCAGCGAACTATGTATGCTTCCTAAACAGTGTCAGCCCTACGCTTTCTCCCGGCGACTACAACGTTCGTGTGAAAGTAACGCAGAACGGTGTTCCCGGAGACTACGGACCATCGTGTGTGATTACCATCAGCGGTGCAGGAATGGCAGAAGAAGGAACAGCAGCGATGCGTGACATCGTGGCTACCGGAAATGCTACATTGTTCCCGAACCCAAACGCGGGAAGTGAGGTACGTTTACAACTGGATGGTCTGTCAGACGGAAATCACGATGTGAACATTGTGATTTACGACATCCACGGAAAGATGATCAATACTGAAGCGTTTGGCCACGAGGGAACTCAGCTTAACCGACTGGTTCGTTTCGACAGCAACCTGTCCATGGGAATGTACATGGTACAGATTGTTGTGGATGGTGAGCGGTTTGCTACCGAGCGATTGGTGGTGAAAAGATCGGAGTAGTCCTGGAAGTTCTGTGAGGCCTATCAGGTTTGTTTTGAGTAGATTCAATCCCAATCTGTCATTTGGCGGGTTGAAATTTTTTATAGGATGATTTTAATGTCGCGGATTGCAATTGTTCAATAGCAATTCTCAGTCTAGTGACAAAACAAGGGCATTCAGTCCGTGAGGTGTTCGATTGTTTATCAGTGATCTAACTTATGTACTCAACTATTTACAAATCTATGATATAGATTATTTTGATCTCTGAACGATGTACATAATGAGGCGTGTAGAGCTAAAAGCAGAAGGGATAAATGAATGATATAGAATTGACACCTTTGGATTATCGAATTTTTCATAAGACGTAGATAATGTGTTATATATGGTGGTATATCAGGTCGTATGGGTGTTGTTTGGTGAAGCGAAAAGTCTGAGGATATGAATACATAAGTATTAATATCTATTTTAGAACGCTGTTGGTAGCAATGGTAACAGTATTAATTACTATGAAAAGGAGAATGGAAGTGTACCAATCTTGAGAACAATGGGGAGGATTGCTTAAAATTGACTTAATTTAGCACTAGTTATAATGTCTAAGGCACTTTTGTTTTGGTTGTTTTTAGGAGTTTCCTTTTGGGGAAATTCACAATCTTGTGATGTCGTTAAGCAGCTACAACAAATTACACAATTGAATAAAACCGGAAACTTTGATGAAGGACTTTCCAAAGCGGAACAACTTCAGCATTGCCAAGAGATTCAAGCCAAAGAAAGCATTGCGCTGTATGTATTGAAATATAAATTACACAGAAATAAGTTAAAGAACAAAAAAGCATTGGCCGACCTGTTACAGGCGGTGGACATTCAAAAAAAGGAAGGTATTTTACCCGATTTAGACTTTACGCTTTTACTGGCAGAAAGTTATGCACTTAACAGGCAATCTGAAAATTTTGAAAAGGCTCTTTCACAAATTGAAACCTCAGTGCTTCAAGCAAGTTATAATGACAGTCTGGGTTTAGGGCGTTATTATTTTTTAAAACGATTCGCTGTTGATAGAAATCAACCTTCCGCAGAACGTATGAATTATCTTTTTAATTCATTGGCGCATTTTCCGGGAACAGATTCTGAAGCCGTTTACTATAAAGGGAATTTACTTAGGTTGTTGGGTAATGAAAGCAGGACACAAGGTGATTTTGATAAATCAATATCCTTTTATTCACAAGAACTTGAGGTATGGCGTGAGGCGTATGCTGCGGAGCATTTCAATATTTCGATTTGCC
>CAZJLZ010000177.1:0-4925 GCA_964546775.1 uncultured Cryomorphaceae bacterium
GAATGGCAGCCCGTTGAAAGAACCTGTTGATGATGGCTGCTGATGCCCGCAGATAAATGGCCATGTTGATGAACAGCGAAAACAGTTTCACGTTCTTTTCGCTGTAGTGTTTGCGGGCGAAAATAACCATGGCTCGATAGAACACAAAAACGTAATTGATGCTGCTTTTCTTGGTGCTTTCACCTTTGTAGTGGATGATGCGCGTATTCGGAAAATAATAATTCCTGTAACCGGCTTGAATCAAACGATAGGAGAGATCAATGTCCTCTCCGTACATAAAAAAATCTTCATCGAGCAATCCCGTTTTATCGAGCGCACTGCGGCGCATCAACATAAAAGCTCCGGACAATACTTCTATTTCATGGACCTCGTTGTTGTCGAGATATCCGAGATGGTACCGCCCGAATTTTCTGGATTTGGGAAACAATGCCGACAGACCGAATATTTTATAAAAGGCGACCGATGGAGTTGGCAAACCCCTTTTTGATTCAGGTAGAAACGAACCTTTGCCATCAATCATTTTCACCCCAAGTCCGCCGGCTTCCGGGTGATCGTCCATAAAAGCCACCACTTTTGAGAAGGTGTCTTCCTCCACCACCGTATCAGGATTCAAAAGCAAAACATATTCTCCTGAGGACTGTCGGATGGCTAGATTATTTCCACGGGAAAAGCCGAGATTCTCCTTGCTCTCTATCAACTTTACCCACGGAAAACGCTGGCGCAACATTGCAACCGATCCGTCTACCGAATTGTTGTCGACTACCCAAACTTCAGCGTCCATCCCATTAATTGCCTGTTGAACAGAAAGCAGGCATTGCTCCAGGAAATACTCCACATTGTAATTGACGACAATGACGGAGAGCTTCATTGGGTGCTGAGCGTAGATTCGTAGGGAGTTCGGTTTCTGATCGATCGTCCGAGGGTGACTTCATCGGTATATTCCAGGTCATCACCAATAGCAACTCCGCGGGCCAGCGTGCTTATTTTTACGCCGGTATCCTTTAGTTTTTTGTAGAGATAGAAACACGTCGTATCTCCTTCCATGGTAGTATTGAGCGCAAGGATCAGTTCTTCAGGTTGGTTTTCTTTTACCCGTCGAATCAGTTCTTCAATGCGCAAATCCGAAGGGCCGATGCCATCCATAGGTGAAATTACACCACCCAAAACGTGATAGGTTCCGCGGTATTGCTGAGTACTTTCCAGAGCCATAATGTCGCGAATATCTTCCACTACACAAATTAATGTACCCTGTCGTCCCGGGTTCTCACAAATGCTGCAATGGTCGCTATCGGCCAGGTTGAAACAGGTTTTACAAAATCTTATGTTTTCGCGGAGATTGGTAAAGGCGCCGGCAAAGCGTGCTACTTCATCCGAATCGCGCTTCAACAGATGAAGTACAAACCGCAATGCTGTTTTTCGTCCCACTCCCGGCAATGTTGCCAGTTGGTCGACTGCTTCTTCAATCAGTTTTGAATTGATGTTCATGCGTCAAATTTAAGAGAAAGCTATGAGTTATTGGTTGATCAGTATCATAGTGATTTGTTGATTGGCTGCTGGTACAAAAAGAAAAAACCCACCTCCGTTTTCAGGAAGTGGGTTTCGTGGATCAAATAATTTGCTTCAATTACAGATCATAGCAGGCGATCATATTCGCATCGGCCTGCTTGAAAATTTTTCCACTGACATCATCCACAGCATACTTTGGTTCTTTTTCTTTTCCAAGGTCAATCTGCGCATCCACATCACCGGTGTTTTTGTTCACCTTCAACAAAACATGATCTTTATCTATTTTGCTGAGAACAATCACAAAATCTCTCGCTTCGGCAGTTGCTTTAAAACGAGCGGTTGCTCTTCGCAGGGATTCTTTGGCAAAGTCAGAAGCCGCATTTCCGAGATCTTCATACATATTCCCGAATCCTTGAACCAATGCACCACCCACGACATCTTCCTGAGCAACCTGGGGAGCGGCAGCCTGCAATGTCCCGGCAGCCACGTATGCGTTGGCCCCGATATACGCTGCACGAACAGCCTGAGCGACCAATAGGGCTTTTTTCAATCCTGATTCACCTGGTGCTTCATAAAACTTGTTGAACTGTAAATCGCCGTTAAATGAGAAGAGTGCGAAGTTCTGATCGGAGGAGACCAGCACACCGTTGTCGCGCAGTTCAAGTTTCTGCGGACTTTCTTTTCCGCTGAATTTAAGCTTCTCTACGGATAGGTCGGTAACATTTCCACTCGATAGATCAACTTTGGACAACAGTGATTTTTTTGTGTCGAAGACAAACAATTCGTTGTCTTTTTGTTCCACAAGGCCGGGATTTGTGTCCAGGGACTTCGCCAAAACAAGTTCTCCGGTAGCGGTATTCAGAATGTCGAATTTTTCTGTGGTCACAAATCCAAGACCTTTGGCTGAATCAAAAGTTCGCATAACCCGGCCGTTGATTTTTACCGGCTTGTCAAAGGTCAGCATTCCGGTTGCAGGATCAAGGAAGCTCAGAAAAGTATTGTCATAAGTTCCGGCGATCAACAGAATTCCTTTTCCGGTATCTATATGGTCATATACGCCTCCTTTGATTTTTATTCCGTTTCCTTTTTTACCCCATTGTCCTTCAGACGAATCGAAAGTGAAGTAATTAATGGCGGTGTTGTTTCCGTCATCGGGCATGATGATTACACCGTTTTTGTAGAAAGCTACATCACCGAGTTTGCCTTTCATATTCAGAGACTCTTCCCATAACCTGGAGCCGTCGTTCATATTGAATGCGGTATAGTTGTTTTCATACACGGTAGTAGGTTCACCGCCCCCGGGAGGTGTTACTTCATTGGCTGTTTCAGCGGCGATGATAAAAATTCCACGGTCAGGTTGTTCGTGATATTCAACTACAAAATCATAATCCTTCGCGAGTTCCTCGGCCATTCCCTGAAACAAAGCACCAAGCGCTCCGGCATCCTGCATTCTTTCAGCTTCGGCCGAAGAAGCCACTTTCCATATGATGGATCCGTCTTCGCTGCTGATTCGGTAAGAGTTGAACAATGCCACCACGAGTAATTCCTTATCTGAAAACTCCTGAGCAGTAACAATCCGGCCGAATTTCTCGTCAATTTCCCAACGAATTTTACCGTTGGAGAGATCGACAAGGACCATTGCAGGAGACTTGTCAGACTTTATGCCTGCAACCAGAATTCCGTTGGTCTGGTACATCATCTGTTCGAATTTCACTTCGGAAAAACCCGCTTTTGAAGAATTGAATTTAATCGTTCCGTCAAATGGATCGAGGATTTTAACTTCGGTCCCCTGACGGATCAACAGAAGAGGAGAACCTTGAACTTCCTGAAGCTGGTCTTCGCTGATTCCTGTAATTTCGTTGTTGGACCAAATCAGATTGCCGTTGTCCATATCATAAGCCGACAAGGCCTCAGAAGTGGAGACAAGATAGGTGCCCGTTGCGGTAACTGTCTGAAAATTCAACACGCCGTGCAATTCCGAAGTCCACGACGGATTGAGTTGGGCATGAGCAAATGCCGTTGAAACCATCAAAGCAAATGCAAGAAAAAGTCGCTGTAAAATCATAATCATATTGGTTTGGTTGTGCGTTAAAATTACCTGAAAAAAACTTCACAGCCGCAAATCAACTACTGTACCACAAGTTTTTTTTAGCTGATATAGATTTTATTACCTTCCTCTATCTTTGTTTATTAGTTCGTAAAAAATAGTGTATGGGAAATACAGTTCCTTGTTTGTTGTTGATTTTGGTTCTGGCGTTTGGGAGTGGTTGCAAAAAAACCGAGCTCAGCGGGGAATTTGAATTATATGAAGGCAGGTGGGAGAGTTTTAATTCAGAACTTGAGTTGATGGCAAAGGGTCGCGCAAATTATTATGATTTTCTGAACAACAGAAGCATCAATGGCCGACTAATCATAGCCGGCAATAAGCTTAAAATCAACGCGGTGTTTTCAGGTAAGAACTTCAATATTGATCAGCTACCTACAGAGCAGGAGAATGAGGAGGGCGAAATGGAAGTAATCATGCGTCTTGACGGAGTGGATTTTACTCGACAGTAGCGGTTACGGCTAATGCGTTCAAAAAAAATCGCAATTTTACGGACACAAAACCAATCATCATTGATTCAGTCGAAGCAGGATTATCTGTATTACCTTAAAGCAGATCGAATAGCTCTTGGTGTTACTCTCGGGAGGAGTTTATCTGAGAAGATCAAAAGATTCTTTTTTCCGGATTGTGTTTTGGAATTTCAGAAATCGCTGAGGAAACTGGAGTATTGCGCCAATACGTCACAGGGTTTTGGAGGAAAAATCAGAAAGTTTATTGTACTCCGCCGGTACAGGCGATTGTCGTACAAACTCGGTTTTAGTATTCCGATCAATGTTTTCGGCCCCGGGTTATCAATCGCACATTACGGAACAATTATCGTGAATTCGGGAGTGCGCGTAGGCGCAAATTGCCGCCTCCATGCCGGGGTGAATATCGGCACTGAAGCGGGTTATGCCGGCAAAGCACCGAAAATCGGAAACAATTGCTACATCGCCCCAGGGGTAGTGATATTCGGAGAAATTACTATTGCCGACAATGTAGCCATTGGCGCAAATGCGGTGGTTAACAAATCCATCACAGAACCGAACATTTCGGTTGCAGGAGCTCCTGCAAAGAAAATTGGTGAAATCCTCAACATGCGCGAGTTGATCATTCCTGCAGCGGAAATAGCTTTGTCTGATATTGATCCTGAGGAGTTGAGTGGAAAGCCGGCAAGAGAGATAGACGAGATTTTAAATGAACGGAGTATTTCGATTTAGCTTCTAAATCTGTTTATTAAGGCATTTCTGCCGGGGAAAACGGTGTCGTAATCAACCAATCACATTTACCTCCACAAACTTACTGCTCGGAGTATTGCTGCCTTTAGCTTTACTTT
>CAZJLZ010000178.1:0-7770 GCA_964546775.1 uncultured Cryomorphaceae bacterium
GTGTTTTTCCATTGCGCGTTCGATCAGTTTGCGTTCATTTTCATCGAGGTTCAGGACTTCTTCGCGAGCAGTACCTAACTGCGGTTTTGCGTGCAATTGGAGATCATCGGAATCAATCGTATCACTTTCACTCATGATCACCGCCCGCTCAAGTGTGTGCTGTAACTCTCTGACATTTCCCGGCCAGGGATAACGCTCCATTTGACGCATTGCCGGATCAGAAATTCGATTTACTGATTTGTCGTACTTCCGCGCGTAGATTTTCAAGAAGTGATCGGCCAGGATCAGAATATCGACTGTACGTTCCCGCAAACTGGGCAGTCTAATTTCTACAGTGTTGATGCGGTACAATAAGTCCTGGCGGAACTTGTTGTCGCTCACCAGGTCGTAAATGGGCATGTTGGTGGCACTGATCAGGCGAATGTCAATCGGTGTTTCTTTGGAGGATCCCAAACGCGTGATTTTGCGTTGTTGAAGTACTGTAAGTAACTTGGACTGCAGCGATAGCGGGAGGTTTCCAATTTCATCGAGAAAGATGGTTCCGTTTTGGGCCAATTCAAACCGCCCGGCGCGGTCTTCCTTTGCATCAGTAAAAGCACCTTTTACGTGACCGAAAAGTTCCGATTCAAACAAAGTCTCGGTTAAAGAACCAAGATCCACGGTTACGAAAGGCCTGCCATTGCGGTGTGATCGGCGGTGGATTTCTCGTGCCACTAGCTCTTTACCTGTTCCATTTTCGCCGAGGATCAAGATGTTTGCGTCGGTAGCAGCCACTTTTTCTATCGTATTGAATACCGCTTGCATGGCTGGGGATTCACCGATGAATTCCCCAAAGGATTTGTCAATGTCGTGCTGCAAGGCACTGGTCGTGGCCTCCAGTTTATTCACCTTTTGATTGGCGCGCGCTAGTTTAAGCCCTGCGTGTACAGTAGCTAGCAATTTTTCGTTGCTCCACGGCTTCAATACAAAATCGTTGGCACCGCGCTTGATCGCCTCCACGGCCAGGGAAACTTCACCATACGCAGTCATCATAATCACGATCGCGTTTTCATTGACCTTTAAAATATACTCCAACCAATAAAGCCCTTCGCGGCCGTCGTCATCGCCCTTGCGGAAATTCATATCGAGCAGGTACACGTCCACGTGTGTATTGTTGAAGTAATTCACCAGTGACTTCGGAGAATGCTCAGTATGCACATCGGTGAAATGCTGCTTAAGCAACAACTGCGCACTCGTCAGAATATCGCGGTCATCATCGATAATGAGTATGGAACCTCTTGTTTTTGCCACGGGAATGATGGAATTCGGGGGGAAGATAGCAATTTGTCCGAATACGAACGATAAGGTGTTCGATAGTGAACATTTTAGCATTATTAATGATCCTTTTTAAGCGTTTAATCCTTTGAAAATTAATGGTTAATGGTATTGTGGCACGGCGATTGGCAGGAATAGAGTCAATCTTATGAATTACACCGTAACGGATTCAAACTATACCCTCAATTGAACATGCATTATAACTCAAGAAAAATCCTCATGAAAAAACGAATACAGAACTTCGTGCTAGTGTTAATGTTTCTGGCTACTATTCAAGTGCAGGCACAATGGGTTGAATCACCTTCGTTTCCCGTTGTTACCGATGGCGCATTCGCCTTCACCATTGAGAATACAGTTTATGTCAATGGTGGATTAACGAATAATGATTTTTATTCTTTTAATGAACTCACCAACCAATGGACTCAATTGGCAGATGTCCCTAGTTCCGGTAGTCATCTTGCGTGGGCATTTAGTTTCAGCATCAACGGAAAAGGATACATAGCTGGAGGCTCCTATGAGGATACCAGTGATTTGGAACAAAGCTTATGGGAATACAACCCACAAACCAATGAATGGACACAAAAAGCGGATTTCCCCGGCGGACCGCGTGATGGTGGTTATTCATTCGCTATAGGCGGCAAAGGTTATATCGGAGGAGGATTTGAAGGTCAATTTCTGCAAAACGATCTATATGAATATGATCCTGATTTGAATGAATGGAATCAGAAGTCAGATTTTCCGGGTGGTCCGGTGATATTCCCTGCAAGTTTTGTGATTAACGAAAAAGCATACGTCGGAACCGGAGCTCAAGGAACTCCTGAAATTCAGGATCTTTGGGAATATGATCCTGCTACCGATAGCTGGGATCAGAAAACAGATTTTCCGGGAGAGCCGAGGCAAACAGCCGGCGGTTTTTCGATAGGGGACAGAGGGTATATTGGAGGAGGAATGAGTGGTTATTCTGTCAACCGGACAGATTTTTGGGAGTATGATCCAGCATCTGACACCTGGGAAGTGCTTGTTGACGCCGACTACCCTGCTCAGCATACAGCATGGTCAACTTGTTTTGTCCTTGGGACGACAGTTTATTTCGGATTGGGGGTTAGTTTTCCGGAATTTACTTTTTCCAATGCATTTTATAAATTGGAAATTTCAGGGTCGACTGGTATTGGAATCGATATTTCAGAAAAGAATGTCAGCTTATACCCAATGCCTGTTCAGGATGTTTTGAACATTGACTTACCCATTGATCAAATTCAGGAAATAAAAATTTTGGATTTGACAGGTAAAATCAGATATGCCGTGGAGTTTCCATCTCCGGCTATTGACTTAAGCCGTTTTGCTAGTGGGTTGTATTTCATAGAAATAATTACCAATACTGGAATTTTTATCGGTAAGGTCGTTAAAGTATAAATCGTTCATGCGCAATTCCCCGGACAATATTGAAGGAATATTTTTCTTTCATTTTTTAAGGCTTTCAGAAAATCTCCGGTCATACAACCTAATGGATTCGGTCACTACATTTAAACGAATACAATAATGAATCAAACCATAGCTTGTGGACCGAAAAATTGAGAAAAAACGATTTACCCTTAAAAAGATCGCTTTCGTTGGTGGAGGAGTCATTGTTCTTGCCTTGCTGGTTTTTCTGGTATTGACAGGCTCCGGCAACAGCACTTATACGCTCGATAAAAGCCGTGCAACGATCGAAACCATAATCTACGACGAGTTTCGGGATGTGGTTCCTATCCAGGGAACTGTAGAACCGAAATCGACCATCTACATTACAGCACCCGAAGGAGGAAACGTCGAAGAAATCTTCGTTGAGGACGGCACGTTCGTAGAGAAAGGAACACCATTATTGCGTTTGTCGAACAGCACTTTGATGCTCGATTACATGAACCGCGAAACGCAGATCATCGAACAGATCAATAACCTGCGCAATACGCGGTTAACCATCGAAGAAAACAAACGAAACACGGCCGATCAATTGATCGATGTGCAGTACCAGCTCGATGAAGCAGAACGTCAGTACACGATGGATTCTGCACTATACGCGCAGCATGTAATTTCCCAGGATGAGTTTTTAGATTCTCGCAATAACACCATTTATCTTCGAAAAAAGGAAAAAAACCTCGAGGACAACATGGCTTATGAAGCGCGAAACCGGCAACTTCAGTTGGCGCGAATTGATGGATCGATCGACTTGATGGAGCGCAACCTCGAAGCGATTCGCGACAACCTGGAAAACCTCGTGATCAAAGCGCCGATCAGCGGTCAGCTTACCTCCTTTAATCCCGAACTGGGTGAGTCGAAATCACGCGGCCAACAACTCGGAACCATTGATGTATTGGATGGCTACAAAGTGAGTGCGATGATTGATGAATTTTATTTGTCGCGCATTATGGTAGGGCAATCCGGAACTTTTAACCAAAGCAACCGAACTTATGGCTTGAAAGTTTCCAAAGTAATTCCCGAAGTGAGCAACGGCCAGTTCGAGGCACAGCTTGTGTTTACCGACAGCATTCCAGAATCCATCACACGCGGACAAACCCTGCAGATCAAACTCGCATTGAGCAACACCATTCAAACTTTGCTCGTTCCTCGCGGTGGTTTTTACCAAAGCACGGGCGGCAACTGGATTTTCGTGATGACTGGTGAAGGGAAGGCTCTTCGCCGCGAAATCAAATTGGGTCGTCAGAACACCGAGTACATTGAGGTTCTCGAAGGACTGGCAGAGGGAGAACAAGTCGTCACCAATAGCTACACCGCCTTTGGCGACGCTACAGAGTTGAAGTTTAAAACTGACAATTAAAACAAATCAAAAATGGAAAAGCTGATTGAAATCAAAGGATTGCATAAGGTTTACCGCACAGACGAGGTGGAGACTACTGCGCTCAACGACGTTGAGCTGAACATCGATAAAGGAGATTTTGTAGCGGTAATGGGGCCATCGGGTTGTGGAAAATCCACGCTGCTGAATGTCCTCGGTTTGCTCGATTCTCCCGACCGCGGATCCTACCAATTAAACGGACAGGAAATGGTTGGCCTGAGTGAGAAAGAGCGGGCCAATGTGCGGAAGAACAACATCGGATTTGTTTTCCAGAGTTTCAACTTGATCGATGAACTCACGGTTTTCGAAAACATCGAATTGCCGTTAATCTACCTGAAAGTATCGTCTTCGGAGCGCAGGGAAAAAGTGACCCGGATTATGGAGCAAATGGGCATTGCCCACCGCGAAAAACACTATCCGCAGCAGCTTTCCGGAGGGCAGCAACAACGTGTTGCGGTGGCGAGAGCATTGGTTACGAATCCCAAAATGTTGCTCGCTGATGAGCCAACAGGAAACCTTGATTCTGTCCACGGTAACGAGGTGATGGATTTGTTGGGCGGATTGCACCAGCAAGGTACCACCATCGTGATGGTTACACACTCGCAACACGACGCGTCATACGCCAATCGGATCGTTCGCCTGCTAGACGGAGAAGTTATTACTGAAAACACGGCCAAAGCAAAGATTGAAATTCTTTGAGCAAATACCTCCGGAGAATATTAGAAAGAGCTAGATAATGACCATCAACAAGATCATATTACTTTTGATTTTAGCAGGTTTCGGTCTGACGGCTTGTCAGCAAAAACAGTCGAGTGAAATTCGCGACGACTTTAAAGCGTTTTACGATCAATATAATGTTGAGGGTTCTTTTGTGCTTTACCACCCACAAGCCGACAAGTATGTTTTTTACAACCAAAGCCAATTCCAACAAGAATTTTCCCCTGCTTCAACTTTTAAGATTTGCAATTCACTTATCGGATTGGAGACGGGAGTGATAGAAGATGAGAACCATGTTATTCCCTGGGACAGCGTTGTAAGAAATCCGTTGTGGGACAAAGATCACGACTTGAAGACGGCATTTGCAAACTCTACTGTATGGTATTATCAAGAGCTTGCAAGACGTGTTGGCGGACAACAAATGAAATTCTGGCTGGACAAAGCAAACTATGGCAATGCGGATACTTCGGGCGGCATAGACAAGTTTTGGTTAACAGGTGGACTTCGCATTTCGCCCGAACAGCAAATTGACTTCTTAAAGCGCCTGCGCAACAACGAACTTCCTTTTTCCCAACGCTCTGTGGACATAGTAAAGGACATCATGATTACAAAGGACACAATGGACTATGTAGTTAGTGCAAAAACGGGTTGGGGAGGACACGGTGACAAAGATGTTGGTTGGTATGTAGGCTATGTCGAGACAAGGGACGACGTTTTTTATTTCGCTAATTGCGTTCAAATTGACAGCGAGAAATTAAATGATGTTCAGCGTGCAATACGTTTTGACAATTCGAGGACAGAAATTGTATACAAAGTACTTGATGAACTCAAACTGATCAATTAATGAAACCATCGCTCGCTTTCACAATTCTCTTACAAAGCATTGTCCTTCTAAACGGATACGCGCAAAATCTGGATGGTCGCTTTGAAGGCGCAGTGACCAGAGACGGTTCTGTTCAGCTGGTCAATTTTGAATTTTACATGAAAGACGGACGGCAAAAAGGTAATTATGAAATTCCTGAAATTGGTTCATTTGACGTTCCGGTGGATACGATTTTTATGAGGAATGATACGCTTAATGTAAAATTCTATTTCGGCAATTTTTTCTGCTTTGCAGACTCCAACAAGAGGCAAATAACCGGAATTAGTGAGGGTTGGCTACCAAAGATCAGATTGCACATTAAGCAATCATCGTCACGTAAGAAGCCCTATCTGAAAGAGGATATTGAATTTACAAACAATGAAATCAGCCTGTCGGGAATGCTTTATCATCCCGAAAATCAAACCGATGGGGCAGTCAAATACATTGTTCTGGTTCACGGGTCGGGCGGGCAGAGCAGGTTTGCACCGTATTACATATCATTGGGTTATTCGCTCTCAGAAATGGGTTATGGAGTGCTGCTTTATGACAAGCGGGGAACTGGATCTTCCAGTGGAAATTATCAAAAGGCATCCATGGATGATTTGGCAGATGATGCACTGGCAGCGGTCAGCTATCTGAAAAGTCGTTCTGACCTGAATATCGAGGAAATCGGATTGCTTGGCACCAGTCAGGGAGGATGGATTGCCCCCATGGCAGCCAATAAGAGTGAACATGTTGATTTCATTATTCTGAACGTTGCACCCGCTGTTTCCGTGTTCGATCAGGATATTCATAGGGTTTATTATTCCATGGATGACGATGGCTGGGAGCAATCAGCCGTTGATTCCGCAATAGCCTACACAAAATTATACTTCAAGTATGCAGAGAATAACAAAGCCAAAGACATGAAGGCCTTGTTGAAAATGAGCGAGGATATAAAAAATAGAGAATGGGCAGAATATGTCAACCTTCTTGAAGGTGGTGAAGATTTTACATGGTGGAGACTAAACAATTATGATCCTGAATCAGCATTAAAAAAGCTCAATTGCCGAACCTTGGTTTTGTTAGGAGAAAAGGATGTGCTGGTTCCACCTGTAGAAAACGAAGAGAAAATGCGGGCCTATCTCACAGAAGCGGGTATTGATTTTGAAATTGTTGTCATTAAAGGAGTTGCCCACGATATGCTGACTTATCAAGGGTTGAACGGAGGCAATTGGGACTGGCCACAGGTATCTTGGCAATGGAGATACCGTCCCGCAGAATTTTTAAACCGAATAGAGGGCTTTTTGAAAAAGTGATTTCATAAAAAGAACAGAAACATATTCCGCAAAATGATCCAAAACCAATTGAAACCAATGTCGTTATCGGACATCCAACTCAAAACTAATTAGAATGATTAAAAACTATCTGCTCACCGCTTTCCGCAATCTCTGGCGCAACAAGGTATACGCATTCGTGAGTGTATTTGGCCTGGCTTTGGGTATCTCCTGCACATTGCTCATCGCCTTGTTTATCCAGGACGAATTTTCGTTCGAGAACTTCCAGGAAAACAAATCGCGCATCTACCGCGTAAGTCAGGAACTGGAAATGGGTGGTTTGCTGAATACGGCTATTTCGAGCATCCCGGTTGGCCCGACATTAACCGATGAGTATCCGGAGATAGAGAGCTACCTGCGGGTTATGGGGACCAGTCAGCAGACAACGGTAAAAGTAGCTGATCGGATATTTCAACAATCCGGGTTTTGGTTCGTTGACAGCACCTTTTTCGACATACTATCATTCAATTTACTAAACGGAGACAGGGCTACGGCCCTCCACAACCCCAACGGTGTGATTCTTACACAGACCCTGTCTACTAAATTCTTTGGAGAGCAAGATCCCATTGGTAAACAGATTAAACTTAACAATGCTGTGGTGACAGTAGAGGGAGTGGTAGAAGACCCTCCCAAAAACACAGAGTTTCAATTCGCCGCATTGCGGCCTCTTTCAGCAATACCTCAGCCGACTATGGAAGTTTTCCGCCAGGATTGGTATCGGCTGGTTT
>CAZJLZ010000179.1:0-8748 GCA_964546775.1 uncultured Cryomorphaceae bacterium
CTTCAATCTGTCACCGGAAGATCTGTTGATGTCATTCCCAACCTGATTACTTTTAGAACCATTCTTAAACCTCCTTCCACCAAGGATGTAATCCACATGGCAGTAATTGCGGATCTGGTGGATCAGATCAAAAATATCAGCGGGGTTTTGAAAGCACTTGCCACTGTAAAGTCAAAGATCCCGGCATTTAAACTGTCGATCATCGGTGATGGCCGCGACGGGGATTTTCTGAAATCGCTCACAATGGATCTTGGGCTTAGTGATTCTGTTGAATTCACCGGACGGAAGGAACAGTCTGAAGTGATGGATTTTTTGCCGGAAATGGATTTTCTAATCACCAACAGTCGGATTGAAACTTTTTCAATAGTTACCGCCGAGGCGATTGCAGCCGGGAAACCGGTGATTGTAACACGCTGTGGCGGGCCGGATCAATGGTTTCGGAAAAGCTATGGCAAGATGATTGACCCGGATCATTCAGGACAACTCGAAACGGCCATCGTGGAAATGTGTGCATCTTACAAATCATACGATTCTGCAGAAATTGCACGAGAAATCCGCGAACAGTTCGATCCGGAACTGGTAATGACACGGTACGAAGAATTGTACCGACAAATGACCGGGTTATGAGTACGCCTCTGAGATTGCGTTTCGGCATCTTGTTGAACGGTCCGTACGTTCAGAAATGGCAGGCGAAAAGTGTGGAATTGTTGCTTTCCGACACCCGGATCGAACTGGTCCTACTCGTCATGCCTGAGTTCACAAAATCGATTCAGGCTCAGCCAAAAAAATGGTGGCAGAGAATAGACCGGCGTTTTCTCTACAAAGGCTATAGAAAGTATTTTCACCGCATCGATATGCTGAACGAAACAG
The DNA here is from genome assembly GCA_964546775.1 of uncultured Cryomorphaceae bacterium. Classification (GTDB taxonomy): domain Bacteria; phylum Bacteroidota; class Bacteroidia; order Flavobacteriales_D; family SKUL01; genus SKUL01. The sequence goes on from CAZJLZ010000179.1 coordinate 871, forward strand.
AACCTACATGGTTGCAGGAAGTTCCGACACTTCGGTGCTCAGTTTCACAAAAAGGCTTTTCTCAATTCTTTACGGACAACGATATCCGCAACATTCAGTCTTATGAACCTGATTTTTTATTGCGCTTCGGCTTCAATATCATCCGTGGGTCAATTCTCCGCACCGCGCGTTTCGGCGTTTGGTCTTTTCATCATGGCGATGAACAGTTCTATCGCGGTGGACCCCCTGGATTCTGGGAAATCCTGCATGGTCGGAAATCCTGCGGTGCCATCCTTCAAAAATTAACCGAGACACTTGATGGGGGGATCATTCTCAAAAAAGGTCACTTCCATACAACCCTGCATTCGTTAGCAGCAACCCATAACGTGTTGCTCGAAAACACTGCACAATGGCCAAAACAAGTTGCCAAAGATATTCTGAACGGAGTGCTGCAACCTGAAACGCTGAAGCCGGTCTCTACTTCGGCAAGGATATACAAGTTTCCGGGAAACAGAACCATGCTCCGTTTTTCGGGAATCTTAGTCAGAAACCAGTTGCGGTTTCACCTCAGGGAACTGTTTTGTCCGGAGCAATGGAATATTGCAAGTGTGGATCAACCACTGGAAAGTTTGCTGCAAAAAGGAATTGGCAAAGCATCGTGGTTACCCGCTCAGAAAAGCCAATTTTTTCGTGCCGATCCATTTGGTTTTGAAGATGGTGATACTTCGCTGTTGCTTTTTGAAGAATACGATCAGCGTCTACGGCGCGGAAAGATCAATGCCCGCACAGAAGCCGGGGCAGCGGTTGACGTATTCCCCGGATCTGATTTTCATTACTCCTACCCTTTTATTTTTGAATACCACGGTGAAATTTATTGTCTGCCGGAGTGCCTGGAAAGTCAGCAATTGAGCCTGTACAAATGGAACCGGAATCGGATGGCATTTGAATCGTTCAAAACACTTTTTGAAAAAATACAGATCGCTGATCCGACTCTTTGTGAAATAGATGGAATGTGGTGGTTGTTCTGCACCCACAAAGAATTGTCGAACACATCGTTGCATCTCTACTTTGCAGAAAGTCCGTTCGGACCATTCAATCCGCACCAGAACAATCCGGTGAAATGGGATGTGAACGGCGCCCGACCCGCAGGTCCATTATTCAGTCAGAATGGAAAATGGTACCGTCCTGCACAGGACTGTAGTGACAGTTATGGATCGCGGATAGTAATTCACGAAATAGATGAAATCAGTGCGGTTTCTTTCAAGGAACATCCGGTTAAAGTGCTCCAGCCCATTTCACCGTACAACAAAGGCTTGCATACCATCAGCCGATGGGGAAAACGGACTTTAATCGATGGGAAGATTTATCGTTTTAGCTGGTCTCAGTTTGCTTTTCAACTCAAGCGGAAATTATCGAAGATTGGAAGAAACAATTAAAGTAATTCCGTAAGGTCGCTGATTCCCGGTGGGCGTTGGGTTATGAAACCCTCGCCGAATTCGGTTCCGATGAGTCTACCCATTTCGCGGGAACGTCCTTCGAGAAAATGCATGAATTCCTGTGAAGAAATGGGAGTATTGGGTTCATTGCTTTCCGGATTAAAAAACTGGGATTTGAAGGCACGAACGGCCTGGATCTTTTTTTCGAACTCATCGCTGATATCCACGACCACGTCGGGTTTGAGGTAACGATCCTGAATGTAATGGTACACCACACGTGGGCGCCAGTGCTTTTGAGCTGACCCCTTGTATTCTGTCTCCAACGCCCGCAAGCCCGATTGAAAGGCGGCTTCGGCCACCAGTTCGGCCGCTTTGCCATGGTCGGGATGTCGATCGGTAACGGCGTTGGCGAGTACAATATCTGGTCGAAAATGTCGGATCATCTGGATAACCAACATTCGGTGGTCGCGATCATTGACAAAAAACCCATCTTCCATTCCGAGGTTCTCCCGGGCTTGTAACCCGAGAATTTTGGCTGAAGCTGCTGCTTCCTTTTCGCGGTCCGTTACCGTACCACGGCTCCCCAACTGTCCGCGTGTTAAATCCACAATCCCAACCTTCTTTCCCTGGCGGATCAGCCGGATCACCGTTCCGCCCGCGCCGAGTTCAACATCATCGGGGTGCGCACCAAAAGCAAGAACATCCAGTTTCTGCATCAACGTGCCCGGTCTAAAGATTTGAGATCTTCATCGATCAATCCCTGTTTCTTCTCATACAGCGATTCGGTATCTGTCCGATAGAGTAACGTTCCGTCGGCAGCGTCGTAAATTCTTTTGTAGCAATGCATGTTGCGCCGTTCGCCGGTAAGGATGATGTCCACTACTGCCACCGATTCGTTATCGAGAATGGCTTCGTTGATTCGATCCTGACTGACTACTTCCAGTTTTCCGGAATAATATTCTGTTCGTTTCGCAGGATCGGCAAGCGTCTTATCGAAATCCTGTTCGCGCAATAACAGCGGCATTTCCTTTACACGATAGGTTTTGGTGGATATCACACGATCAGAAAAAGTAACATCGGTGACATCTCCCGCTTCAACCTGATTGATGTATTGTTGCATTTGCTGAACATAGAGATGAACCATCGGCGCTCCATCTGAGTTTATTTTCTTCAGATCGACGATCAATTCTTTCATGATCAAAGGTTGTTCACTTTTCTTTTTACTTCCGATGGCCAGTGTAAAAAAATCAGTGGGGTAACCGTTTAACTCGCGGGATTGCAGGTAAAGCATCGAATATTCCGGATCGGATTTATATTGCTCGAAGCTTGATTCATCAATGAATTCGGCCGGAGAAATTTTCCAGTACTTTTCAATTGCATCCTTGAGTTGGACTTTATATGCTTCGGAGCCAGCCATCACTACCACCAGCCGGGTTTCCTTTAAATCTTCGGGAATGTCCTTACCATAAAATTCGATCTGAGCCTTTGCTGCTACGGCTCCAAATATCAAGGCAATGCTGAGCAATATATAGTTCATAAAGATGTATGTTTTGTCCTGTAAAGATAAGCCTTTCGGAAGTTTCAGTTCTCAGAAACGCTGCAATTCCAGATACAATTTATGAACAGGAAGACCCATGACGTTGAAATAGGATCCTTCAATCCGTTCGATGCCCACGTAACCCATCCATTCCTGTGCTCCGTATGCTCCGGCTTTGTCAAAAGGACTGAACTTTTCAACATAATAGCGGATTTCTTCGTCACTCAGATTACGGAAGTATACCCGGGTTTCATCATAAAACAGCGCTTGTTTTTCGGCTGATAAAAGACAGACTCCGGTGAAAACGCTGTGCATATTTCCGGAGAGCGCACGCAGCATTTCGTATGCTTCGGCTGGTGATTGTGGTTTGTTGAGTACCTGGTCCCCAAGGCAAACAATGGTGTCTGCGGTAATGATCAATTCGTTATTCCGAAGGGTATCCGCCATTGCTTTCGCTTTGATTTCCGCGAGAAACAATGCGATTTCCCCGAGCCTGATTGCTGGATCAAAACTTTCGTCAATATCCCGTGTTCGAATCTCAAAATCAATCCCCAATCCACGCATAAGTTCGTGTCGCCGGGGAGATTTGGACGCGAGCACAACAGAATATGGCAAGGCGTTCTCCAGCATCAATACACCCCCAACTGGCTGAAAACAATTGCATAACCAAGACCAGTCGCCATTGCCAGCTTTATCCATGAAAAAGCGCGAACATACATGGTTCTGTCTCTCGCCTTCAATGTTGACCACAATGAAAGAAAAAGCGGCAGAACGATCAATACCGCTGCATAGCTCATGGTCATCCAATCGCTGAAAAGATAATAGGCCGCCATCATTACCATAACCATACTGACACCGAGTAAAATCATTGCAATCAATTTGGTCCGGCGCTCACCGATCACAATCGGCAAAGTCCGGCAACCTACGGCCCGATCTCCTTTGATATCGGCCAGGTCCTTCTGAATCTCCCGGATCAAAGTCAACAAAAAGGCAAATCCCGCAAAGCCGAGAATAAAGTAATAGAGAATTTTAAAAAACATATTCGGATCGGTATCGGGAGCCGTCTGCAGAAAAAATGCACGAACTTCTTCGCCGTATTCTGTCATTACTAGAGGGATTTCAAACAAACCAACGGTCAACGGAATCAGTGCCGCCAATAGCGCAATAACGATGTTACCGATCAACAATTCGCGCTTGAATATTACAGAATAAAACCACAACGATGCAGCGGCAAATAAGTGAATCATTACGAGTTTCCAGTTGCCTACCTCCCACGCCAGATATCCACCGATTAATATGCCGGTGATATTGAACACCACATGTGTTACCATGGCCACGCGTCGCTTTACGTGTTTACCTACAATAATTCTATGGGGTTTATTGATCCGGTCAGCCCTGAGGTCAAAATAGTCGTTAATTATATTTCCTCCTGCGGCAATTAACAGAATGGACAGTACCAACAGGGCAAATGAAATTTCCGACATCTGAAGCTCCATGTCGTTGTGGCCCAAAATTTCGCCTAAAATAAAGAAGCGCATGAAGTACATGGTCAATACGACTATCAGCAAATTGACCGGTCGCAAAAGGCGTATAAAGTGGAGCACAGCTTTCAAAATTGAGCCGCTAAGTTAGTCCAAAGAAGAAAGATTCCAATATAATGTACGGTGGCAATTTTAGCTGTTATTTAGAAGTGTGGCTTTAAAAAATATAAATTACCCGAAAAACGCATTGAAAATTCAGGAAAAGTGTGCAAATTTGAATACCAAACCAACTAATTGACCAATCATGAAAAAGCTACTGCGCATTCTTTTCGCTGTTGTAATTATTGTATTCATTGCTGTAGGCGGAATGATAACCTATGTCAAATCAGCGATGCCGGATGTTGGCCCTCCACCGGAAATGACTGTCGATATGTCTCCGGAACGTATTGAAAGAGGAAAATACCTGGCCAACCATGTAATGCAGTGTGTAGAATGTCATGCACAGCGGGATTTCAGTTTATTCGCGGGTCCGACAATTGAAGGTACCGAAGGCGCCGGAGGAGATGTTTTCGATCAGAAATTCGGTTTTCCCGGAAAATTTGTAGCCAGGAACATTACTCCTCACGGTGTAGGTGACTGGACGGACGGTGAATTGTATCGCGCCATTACAACCGGGGTGAACAAAGATGGAGAAGCCTTATTTCCGATTATGCCTTATCACCATTTCGGACAGTGCGATCCGGAGGATATTAAATCGGTAATAGCCTACCTGCGCACATTACCCCCGATTGAAAAAGAAAACGAAGAGTCCGTAGCGGATTTTCCGGTGAATATTCTAATCAACACGATGCCGCAGAAATCCGAACCCATGACTTTGCCCTCCAGGGAAGATCGGCTGGCATACGGACAATACATAACCACCGCTGCGCTCTGCGGAGAATGTCACACCCAAAAAGATAAAGGTGAGGTTGTGGGTGAACCCTTTGCCGGTGGTTTTGAATTTATTTTGCCTGATGGAAGCGTTATGCGTTCTGCGAACATTACTCCGCACGAAAGCGGAATCGGAAAATGGGACAAAGCATTTTTCTTGAACCGCTTTAAAGCTTACGCCGACAGTTCGTATACACCGCACAAAGTTGCTCCGGGACAAAAACAAACCGTGATGCCGTGGATGACCTATGCGGGTATGGAGGATTCAGATATCGAAGCGATTTACGACTATTTGATGACGTTGCCTCCGGTGGAAAATGTCGTTACAACGTTCTCTCCTCCTAAGGGGAAGTAACTTACCCATTGTGATGAAAATTTGGTCAGTTTACCAATTTTTGGTATAATTGATTTTAAAATATAGTCATGAGTAAAAACACATCCATCTCTCTCGGAAATTATTTTGAACAATTTGTTCAAAGCCAAATATCTGCTGGACGGTACAAAAATGTGAGCGAAGTGATTAGGGCGGGTCTTCGACTTTTAGAAAACGAAGAAAGTAAAACGATTGTCTTAAAAAATGCCATTCAGGACGGTTTGAATAGTCCAAGGGTGGAAAATTTTGACTTTGACGAACATCTTTTGGCACTGAAATCCTCCAAGTCTAAAAATGGCTAGAGTTGTACTGAGACAATCAGCGATTGATGATTTATCAGAAATTTGGGAGTACTTTGCAGCGAAATGGTCAGAAAACCAAGCTGATAAATATTATCAGTCGATTAAATATGCTTGTTCAGAAATAGGTGCATTTCCAGACATTGGAAAGAGATATATTGAAATAAGTAAAAGTTTATTGGGGTTCAAGACCGGTAAACATATTCTGTTTTATCATATAATTTCAGAGGACGAAATTGAAGTCATCAGAATACTGCATGAAAGAATGGACTTGAAAACCAAGCTAACTCGATGAAAAAATTTAACTACACTTTGTCGCGTACCCTTTTCGTTCAATGAGCCATTCGGCTGGAAACAAACTCGTCATTAAAAACCATCGAAATTCTAACGAACTAGTAGCGCAGCGCTTTTCCGCTCGTTGAGCGGTGGTTGCTGAGCTTAGTCGAAGCAAGTCGAAATGCAGGGAATGCGCGGAGCGGTTTATTATTAAGATTTCACAAGCTTGGTTTCGACTACGCTCAACCAGCGCCAAACGCAGGAAAAGCGCAGAGCGGTTTTGTACTATATCAAACTTTATGCGTCTTCCATTTCCCCCGCGTGAAAAGCCACAGCGTGAAAATACCAACCGAAGTTTCGGAAAGAAAAACGCCCCAGAAAACGCCCGATTGTTCCCAGTCGTACAGAATGGCCAGCGTGTAGCAAAGCGGAATCTGGATCAGCCAGAAAAAGACGATGTTGATGAACGTCGGGGTGCGCGTATCGCCGGCGCCGTTAAAAGCCTGCGTGGCCACCATCCACCACCCGTACACAAAGTAGGAGTACGACAAAATTCTGATCCACTCCGCCCCTACGCTGATCACGCCCGGATCGGAGGAGAAAATGCCGATCAGTTCTTCGTTGAAGAAAAAGTAGAATACCGATACGGTGACCAAAAACCCCATGTTGTAAAAGCCTGTTTTCCACACGGCAGACTCGGCACGGTCGGGATTACCGGCTCCCAGGTTTTGCCCCACGAGCGTCGCCGCAGCGTTCGATAATCCCCACGCGGGCATCATCGTGAACATCATAATCCGAATAGTGATCGTAGCTCCGGCGACCGCCTCGCTGCCGATATCGGCCAGAATGCGCATCAGGAAAATCCACGACGTCATGGCCACCAGCATTTGTCCGATTCCCCCGAGGGACGTCCGCAGGATGTTGACCAGAATTTTTCCGTTCCACGCAATCTGTGCCCAAGTGGCGCGAATGTGTTTTCCTCCGCGGAACAATATCCACAGTTGTACGAAAACGCCCACTCCCCGGCCGATGGTCGTTGCGATCGCGGCACCTTCAATGCCCATCGCCGGAATCGGTCCCCAGCCGAAGATCAGCAATGGGTCGAGCACAATGTTGATTCCGTTCGAGATCCATAAAATGCGCATCGCGATGGCCGCATCCCCGGCTCCGCGATACACCGCGTTGATCACGAACAAGAGCATAATCACCGCGTTTCCGCCCAGCATCCACTGCGTATATCGGTAGCCCTGTTCCACTACCCACTCGTCGCCGCCCATCAGCAACAGCAATTCCTTCGAGAAGAAAATTCCCGCCACCGCAAAAGGCAGCGACGCCAGTATCGCGAGGAAAATAGATTGCACCGCAGAAGCCCCGGCGTCTTCTCCCCTTTTTTCACCGATTCTGCGCGCAACGATTGCGGTAACCGCCGTAGACAAACCCATGCCGATCGAGTACAGCAGAAACAAATACGTTTCAGTAAGGCCCACCGTGGCCACTGCCGACGCTCCGAGTTTTCCAACGAAGTAGATATCCACCACGGCAAAGGTCGACTCCATGACCAGCTCCA
>CAZJLZ010000180.1:0-5897 GCA_964546775.1 uncultured Cryomorphaceae bacterium
CGCAAGGTTCGTCACCGGTGATGGTTTCGATAAATGTAACTTCTACTTCACCAGCACAGTTGTCAGTTGCGGTCAAAACGGCTGCAACAGGAACCAAATCAGCACAGGTAAGCCATAATTCCGCTTCAACCGTTTCATTGAATTCAGGTGCAATGGTGTCCTGTACCGTGATAATCTGAACCTCAGTAGTTGTATTTCCACAGTCGTCGGTGGCTACACAGGTGCGGATAATGGTACCCACACATTCTTCTTCGAGGTTTGGTTCCTCACAATCGAGGTCAAGGTTGAAGTCACCCATAACGTTACTACGGGTATGAACATCTCCATCATAATGAATTGATCCGCTCATCAAGAACCAACCGGACATTCCGAAGGTTTCGGTAAATACGTTTGAATTTTGTCCTAATTGGAATCCATAGAAGTAATCTGTTGGAGCGTGAGCCAGGGTCAATAAAGATCCCGCGTAGTCGCGAATACCGGTTAAGGTAGAGGCGGTACCGTCCAATTCGTAATAAGTCCAGTCTTCGAAGTGACTTCCGGCAATGTTCTGATCGTCTTTATATCCACGACCCATACCAGACCATTCATCCCAATCATATCCGCCGGTTAAAAGGACATCAAATTCCCAGGCCAGTTGATCATTGTGGATGCTCGACATTACTCCATACAAGTGAGCAGTTCCGTCATCGTAACGTTCCAAAGTACCAGATTCGACAGTAAACAAATTTTTGTCGGGGTTAACAGTGCCGGGCATTTGTGGCAACCATCCGATACGTGGAGCGGTTTCATTCGAATAGTCCATGTTCAGAACTTCGCAATTGGTGCTTCCTTCTTCAGATTGGAAAACTTCAGTGCAGACTACAGTTACATCATCATCACAGTTGTCAGAAGCGGTGATGTCTCCAAGAACCGGAACATCATCTGGACAATTTGCTGTAAGATCGGCAGGGAAATTATCAATAATCGGCGCTTCATCGTCGATAATAGTAATTACCTGTATTTGTGAGATGTGGTTTCCGCAATCGTCTTCAGCAATCCAGGTGCGTGTGATGGTGTAGTCGCAAGGTTCATCACCGGTGATGGTTTCGATAAAAGTTACTTCTACATCACCCGAACAATCGTCTGTAGCTGTCAGAACTGCCGCAGCTGGAACCAAATCAGCACAATCGAGGAACAACTCCGCCTCAACAGTTTCACTGAATTCGGGAGCAAGTGTGTCCTGAATGGTGATTACCTGTACTTCGGTTATAGAGTTACCACAGTTGTCGGTGGCTACACATGTTCGGACAATGGTGCCAACACATTCTTCTTCGAGGTTTGGTTCTTCACAATCGAGATCGAGATTGAAGTCACCCATAACATTACTACGGTTGTGAACATCTCCGTCATAATGAATTGCTCCACTCATAAGGAACCATCCCGACATTCCGAAAGTTTCGGTAAATACGTTTGAATTTTGTCCCAATTGGAATCCAAAATAGTAATCGGTTGGTGCGTGTGCCAGGGTCAATAAAGATCCTGCGTAGTCACGAATACCGGTTAAGGTAGAGGCCGTACCGTCCAATTCGTAATAAGTCCAATCCTCGTAATGACTTCCGGCGATGTTTTGATCGTCTTTGTATCCACGACCCATACCAGACCATTCGGTCCAATCGTATCCGCCTGTTAAAAGAACATCAAATTCCCAGGCCAATTGATCATTGTGGATGCTGGACATTACCCCATAAAGGTGAGCAGTTCCGTCATCATAACGCTCCAATGTACCAGATTCGAGAGCAAACAAGTTTTGATCTGGATTCACTGTACCGGGCATTTGTGGCAACCATCCGATACGTGGTTCGGATTCGTTGTCCCAGTCCATGTTCAGAACTTCGCAGTTGGTACTTTCTTCTTCCAATTGGAAAACTTCAGTACATACTACGGTTACATCGTCGTCACAGCCGTCTGAAGCGGTGATGTCTCCAAGGGATGGAACATCATCCGGACAATTAACTGCAAGATCTTCAGGAAAGTTATCGAAAGTCGGAGCTCCATCGTCGTGTACAGTGATGGTCTGTACGCAGGTTGCAGTATTGCCATCGGTGTCGGTCAAGGTCCATGTTCTAACAATAACTGTAGGACAAGTTCCGGTTTCTTCATCCTCCCAGGTGAGACCTTCGATCTCAGGACAATCAGGATTGGTAGGGTCCTGATAAGAAGCATAACCAGTATTGTCCGGGTGAGTAGACTCACCACATTGAAGATCCACTTCGGCAATGGCCACACAGAATACTACGAGATCAGTGATGCAATCGTCTTGTGGCTCGCAATCCAATATGCTTCCGGTGTCTTCTCCGTCGATATAGCTTTCATTGATAGCTGCCAATGTTTCGGTAAGCTCAGAAGGAGTATAACTGTTGTCACAACCACCGATGATATTATTGGCCAGCGTAAGGAAATCACCTACGGTCATCCCTGCAAAATCTCCAGAGATGATCAACAGGTCCTGCAGTTCAGAACTAGATTCTCCGAAATCAGGATCATTAATATCAAATCCTACGCTCAATGTCAGCGCAACGAGGTGACCGGCAAAAACATTACTCAATGACCCACCAGGGTTAGTATGATTATTGGTCAAAACTGCAGGCGTTCCTCCAGAAGGAAGGAATGCTTCTACTGCAGAGGCAGACGTTAATTCGAGTTCGAAACCTCCGGCACATCCAACTGTCAATCCTGCTGGGAATGCATCGTCAAAATTGGCATCGCGGTAAGTGCCTGGATTGTTTCCAGCAGCCGGAGCTCCCCAGCCACCCGGAGTCTGCGTGCGGTATGAAGCTCCATCATCACAATCTGAAGGTTGAGAAACGGCACATTCAATGACATATACACAATCATCAAAATCAAGATCCGTAATTTCTGCTGAGTAACATCCTGCAACGAGATTGTCGATGGTCAATGTATTTGCAGTAAATCCATTTGGACCAGTCCATTCAACAGAATAATTCCCGCTACCAAAAATGATAGGGGAAAGTGAACCGTCGTTTCCGTTGTGGACCGTTACATCAGATCCATCACATTCAGCAAAGAGTTGACAGGAAATCTGTGGAGGACAATCCTCACAACTTGTATTGATATTAAAGTCACCGTGACCTTCGTGAGATCCGGAATGGGTAAACCATCCACTCATACCCTGGTCAAGGGTTTTTGAGTTGGCCCCTAATCCAATTTGAAAACCAAATTCATAATTGGCTGGCATGTGCGCCAGGTAAAGCGTTTGTCCTGCGTAATCGCCAGCTCCTGTAAGTACAGAAGCACTGTTGTCCATTTCATAATAATGCCAGTTGACATGTTCACCGGTATTAAAATTTTGTTCGTCTTTATAGTCACGTCCCAAAGCAGACCACTCAGACCAGTTTCTTCTATTTTCCAACCACACATCTACTTCCCATATTTTATCATTATCATCAATCCGGTGAACCGTACCGGAAATATGAGCAGTGCCATCGTCATAAATAACCAAACTTCCCCCCCCAGGTCCATATACAAACTCTTCGGTGTTTCCTGGTATGCTGGGTAACCAAAGTGCATGACCACCTGCCGCATATTGTACAATTTCGCAATTCTCAATACATTCGAGGTCTCCACCACAATTGGCATCACCTTCACCCGTTATAACAACATTGTCGATCCCCCATTTTCCGTCCTGCCAGCTAGGAACATATCCTTTTGCACGGAAACGGAATTGGAACTCACCATCGATGTCGGGCAAAGAAATTGTTTTCTCTCCGTTCACACCGTATTGATCGGATCCGTAAAACTGGATCAGATCCCAGTCGTTTCCACCGTCAGTTGAGATTTCAACTTTCATATACTGGGTGTAGCCGTAGCTATCACCCGTATGTTTGAGGCAGAAACTCAGTTCGAGGTCATCTATGCAACAAGCATGAATGGTTGGACTCGTCATTGATTTGGAATAATTCCCACTGAGATCGTTGTATTTAAAATACGCGTTTGGAGAATTAACACCAGAACAGTACGGCGTTGCGTGCGAGCCTACATACCATTTGTAGTCGTAATCCCACGATCCGGTGGAATAATCACCGTTATCACTTCCTGCGCTCCAATCCTCTTCAAAGAGGATTACCTCACCAGAAGGGTGATCGCAATAGTCGTTTTCTTGTGCAAAGCCTTGCACTCCAACGATCGAGAACAGAGTTAATAAACTCCATACCAATGTTGCGTGAAGCTTTTCCGTGGAGAACAGAGCTTCACCTTTTACTTGAGTTTTCATACGTGTAATCGGTTGGTTCTTAAATGGATTGTAGAATAGAGACATATTTGAAAATTTATTTAAAATCTTAAAGGTTCTACAGTTTGGTTAATAGCTCTCCGCTTTTTATCGATAGTTGAATAGCTGTATTCTATCGACTAATTGCGGAAAATTTCGGCTAAATTAGATAATTGGAATCCACTTGTCAACCCTTATTGAAAAAATTATCGAAGAAAAAGTTGACTTAATCGAAGTTAGGGGGTAATTGATAGTGTAAAGCTTGGGTGAGAATTCGTCAGAAATGAGGAGGAGAATAAAACCTTATTATATTAAGCAAGCCAATGGATATGGGTAAAACGGTACATGGTTGTGTAGGTGAAAGGCATAAAAAAAGAGGCTGCCTCATATAAGACAGCCTCTTTTCGAAAAAATTGTTTGGTGAACTAAACTTTATACGAGCTTAACATTTACCGCATTCAATCCTTTTCTTCCTTCTTTAAGGTCGAAGCTAACTTCGTCGTTTTCTTTAACCTCATCGATGAGCCCAGATACGTGTACGAAGTACTCTTGATCTGTGGCGGTGTCTTTAATGAATCCGTATCCTTTGGAATCATTGAAAAACTTTACTGTTCCGTTGTTCATGATAAAAAATGTAATAATTAATAAAGCACAAAGGTAGATAAAAAAAGATATGTTGATTGAAAATCTTGATTTTTTATGTTTTATGGTCAGAAGTTGACAGTTGCTGCTAAAATAAAATTTCTACCTGGTGCGGAAATACCCGAACTGTAAGGTCTGTAGCGTGTGTCTATAATGTTTTCTACTCCCAAACTCAGGAAAAAATGTTTGTTGAGTTTAAAACGGGCTTTGAAATTAAAAATCATCCACCCAGGAGAATAGGGCTTTCCATTTTCGTCCATTGCGTAGATTTCGGATTTACCCGTTTCTGAGATCGGCATATCCTCATACTTTACTTCGCCGCTGTATTGGGCATTCAGTTGAAAGTGAAGTGATTTATGGTTAAAATTTAACCGGGAAACCCCAAACCAGGTTGGGGCATGTCGCGAAGGACTGATCTTACCATCATCTGTTTCTTCAGTTCCGTGCTGAAAATTAAGATCAGAAGAAAGGCCAAATCCTGCAACGAGTTTAATTTCAAAGCCAGCCTGAATTCCATATACGGTAGCTATTGCAGCATTCTGAATTGCCTGAACCCTACTCATTTCTCCGTCGTATAGAATACTGTCCAGACCATTGATCTGGAAATCCCTTCGAACAAGTGCGTTATGAAGCAGCGTGTAATAACCAGTCAAGTCAAGTTTTAAAACTTCTCGGAAAATACGGGCCATACCCGCATCCAGGTTGTATGCGTATTCGACCTCGAGATCGGGGTTGGGAACCACAACGGCTCCGGGTTCTGAGTCGAAGACTTTACCTATGTCATCCACATTGGGCGCACGGAATCCAGTAGCTGCGTTTACATTCAGTACCCACTTTTCAGTCGGGCGGTAAACCATACCGATACTTCCGTTGAAAGCCCCGTTGTTCAGTTCGGCTGTGCTAAAAGGAAGCGGATAGAAGGTTGTATCGAATCGTGCATCTATATTAAAATAGCTATAACGCAGTCCTCCTTCAAGGGTCAGCTTAT
>CAZJLZ010000181.1:0-4815 GCA_964546775.1 uncultured Cryomorphaceae bacterium
AGATTGATTCCTTTAATACCGGAATTACGCCTTGCATCTTCTATTACCCAGTCTTCCTCTCTTAAGAAATCAGAGTTATAAATTCCACTAACTGACGGGTTGGTAAAAAATATTCCGTTTACAGGTTCTCCATCAATAATAACATTTCCTCCTCCTCCTTCTATAAACTGATCGGACAAAGTAAAGCGGATCGGATCTTCCAGCAGTCTTGCACGGGCTTCATCCGTGAGATAAGCATTACCCACTGCCGAAGGCCGGGTATCATATTCATTCCTGTAGTTGGCAGCTAAAAAGAAACCGAGTATTGGCCGATCGCGATTTCCCAGACTATCCTTTCTAAACAAAAGCGGACCCGAAAGAACTCCTTCAATCTGATTTTGTGCGTACGGATCCAGGCCAATGTTTGTACGACCTTCGTCTCCTGTACGAATACCTGAGGAAAGTACATCAACACTACCGAACCAGATATTGGTTGCACCACGCGTTGTAATAGAAACTACCCCTCCGGTAACATCACCGTAATTGGCCGGAATACCTCCCGTCATAACAGATATTTCCTGGATGGCTGCCTTAGGCAGCCTTGTAGTTCCGCGAACTTTTTGACCATCTATATAGTACCAGGTATTTTCAGCTCGGGCACCACGGATACTGGATTCTCCATCCGAATCGGTCTGCACCCCACCCACAGTTGAAGTTACCGCACTTACCGTACGACCGGGCATCCGTTTGATGTCATCCCGCGTAACTGTTCCTCCTGATGTACCACCTTCCTTATCAATAAGCGGAACGTCATATGCGATGACTTCATACTCTGCCATCTGAACTGTAGTAGGTTCCATGGAAATATCTTCGAAAGTAATCTTGCTGACATTTATAACAACGCCTGTAATTTTAACCTTCTGATACCCTACAGCCGAAACAGCGATATCGTATTCTCCCGGGGAAAGTGGCTTGATACTGAATTTACCGTCGATATCGGTTGCCCCGCCACCAATCTGAGCATCTCCACGCATCACTACCACATTTACGAACGGGAGTGGATTTCCTGTTTCACGATCGGTGAGTGTACCCTGAAGACTACCGGTACCTACCTGAGCCATCATAAATTGAGCAGAAAGAAAACAGGTGACAACCAGACAAAACTTTCTCAACATAAGTGTAGATTTTGATTAAATATCCTAGTTCGCAACAATGAGGCGTAAATATAGAGAAAAATCTATTGGATAAACAAAACGATCAGCCCGCCATGGCTCCATTTTCTCTTTTAAAATTCACCTTTCGAGTATTGCCAAATTCGCTTATTGTGTGTTTAAGATAATTTGTGATACCCAAAAATAACTCAAAACCAAATAGCTGAAAAGGAAAGTCCGGAAACAATCTGCCATTCTTATACACGTCTACCGCCTCTTCTTCGTGAAGAGCCTTTTGAGAAACGGTTCTCTGCGATTGTCACTGTGCCGTCTGGCTTCTTTAGCGGATCGCTTCATGCGCTTTTGGGTTTCTTTTGTTTGCAGGTCTTTGTGTCTCTTTAAACCCTCCTGTTGCGCTTCTTCAGCGGCTTTTTGCTGCTCGGCCTGCTTGTCAAAATGCTCTTGTTGCATTTTTTTGACAGACTTTTGTTTCTGCGCGCAGGCTTGAAAAGGCATAGATAAGACTGCACATGTTATGAATATTTTAAACAACTTATTCACGAAAGGCCCGTTTTTAGTAGTTAATTTAGTAGCATGAATACAATGTTAAGGGAAATTATCAGAACAGGAATGATCCTCTTTTTAATTCTTGGAGTAGAAGGATGCAAAGACAAAGATGATCGGGTGCCTTACGTTTTTGTTGACATCACCCTTTATCTGGATCTTCCGGAATTTTCCAGCCTCGTTACTCCCGGAGGATATGCCACCATTTCCGGCGGTTCAATGGGAATTGTGATCTACCGTAAAACCGAAGAAGAATTTTCGGCTTTTGACCGGCACTGTACTTACAAGGTCAGCGAATATTGCCGGGTTCATGTGGATGAGAATACCGGCATAACTGCGATTTGCGAATGCTGCGGATCGGTTTTTTCAATTTACGATGGTATACCTATTGAGGGTTCGGCCACACGATCGTTGTTGCGGTATAATACCAACTACAACAACAACACGAAGATACTCTACCTATACAATTAGTAAAGTATGCTCACCGGTTTCCAATGGGTCATTGGAACGCACAAAAAAGCCCGGACAGTTCATTGCCCGGGCCGGTACATTATCCTGACGTTTTCTAGTATCGGTACTGATCAGACTTAAATGGTCCTTCTACCGGGACTCCGATATAGGCTGCCTGCTCTTCAGTAAGGGTTTCCAGTTCAACACCGAGTTTTTCAAGGTGCAAACGAGCTACTTTTTCGTCGAGGTGTTTCGGTAATACATATACCTGGTTCTCGTATTGCCCTGCATTGTTCCACAATTCGATCTGAGCCAGAGTCTGGTTGGTAAACGAATTCGACATTACAAAAGACGGGTGACCCGTTCCACAACCAAGATTTACAAGCCGTCCTTCAGCAAGTACAATAAAATCCTTTCCGTCGATGGTGTACTTATCTACTTGTGGTTTGATGACATCTTTGGTATGACCGTAGTTTTTGTTGAGCCACTTCATATCGATTTCGTTATCGAAGTGCCCAATATTGCAAAGCAACGAATGGGGCTTCATCGATCTGAAGTGCTCTTCGCGTATAATGTCTTTATTTCCGGTTGCCGTTACTACAATGTCGGCCACTTTTACAGCATCTGTCATTTTCTTTACGGCATATCCGTCCATGGCCGCCTGCAGCGCGCAAATGGGATCAATTTCCGAAACAGTAACCCGTACACCGGCACTTCGAAGGGAAGCAGCAGATCCTTTACCGACATCACCATAACCAGCAACAACAGCAGTTTTTCCAGCCAACATAAGGTCGGTAGCACGACGAATGGCATCAACCAAAGATTCCTTACAGCCGTATTTGTTATCGAATTTTGATTTTGTCACCGAGTCGTTAACGTTGATGGCAGGCATCGGAAGTGTACCTTTTATCTCTCGTTCATACAATCGGTGAACACCTGTGGTAGTTTCTTCAGTGATACCTTTGATGGCTTTGGCCAGTTCGGGATATTTATCGAGTGCTATATTCGTTAGATCACCTCCATCATCAAGAATCATGTTCAGTGGTTCATTGTCTTCTCCAAAAAACAGGGTTTGCTCAATACACCAATCGTACTCTTCCTCGGTGAGACCTTTCCACGCATAAACCGGGACACCTGTCGCAGCAATCGCAGCCGCAGCATGATCCTGCGTAGAGAAAATATTGCACGAAGACCATTGTACTTCAGCACCAAGAGCAACCAGCGTTTCGATCAATACAGCGGTCTGGATAGTCATGTGGAGACAACCTGCAATGCGGGCACCTTTCAGCGGTTTGCTTTCACCGAACTCTTGTCGCAGCGCCATCAGACCTGGCATTTCAATTTCTGCGAGGTTAATTTCCTTGCGTCCCCATTCTGCGAGTGCAATATCCTTAACTTTGTAAGGCAATTTCTTCGTGTCAGTATTCATATTGTTGTTTTTGAACGTGCAAAATTAGAAAGAAGCATCGGTTTTAACAACCGGAATACCAAATTACTCAGAATCCTTGCCTTTACTCGACATCATTGAAAAAAGCCAATGCCGGATTGGTTTGTGGGATATCAGCGAATCTCCGGAAGAATTGCTGCAACTGGTTTTGCTCACTGAGGAAGAAAAAAAAGTTTTCGATAATTTTAAAGGTGCAAAGAGACGTTCTCAATGGCTGGCGGTTCGGGCATTACTTCCGCAGATAGCGGGAGCAGATTTTTGTTTTGTAACCTATGACGCGCTCGGCAAGCCCTTTCTGAATCAACACCAATTGATCAGCATCAGCCATTCAGAAAATATGGTGGCGATTCAACTTAGTCAATCGGAGATGTGCGGTATTGACGTACAGAAAGTTTCAGGAAAAATGTCGAGGCTGGCGTTCAAGTTTATTAATGATCAGGAATTCTCTTTTATTCCGCAAGAGCAGAGTCTTCAATATTACAACCTGATCTGGACGATGAAAGAAGCCATTTTTAAACATTTCGGTTCCAATCTAGAATTCAGGGAGCAAATCATGATTGATAAATTTGAAATGAATATTTCAGGAAGTACTTCGGCCCGTGTTATTCATCAGAACTTCCACTATTCAATCGGATTGGAATGGCGAAGGATCGGAGAATATTTTCTGACGTACCTTTGCTAAAATTCTAACTTTGGAACGTGTTGGTGTATGACCGAATAACAACTGCTGCGCAAGAAAAGAGAAAACTGCTTGCCGTTTTACTCGATCCGGATGAATTGACGGACGAACGCAAACTATTGGAGACGCTGGGAATAATTGAAGTTTCCGGAGTTGATCTAATTTTTTATGGTGGCAGTTTGATTTCGGGAAACCGTTTCGAATCCATTCTCAACACCATCAAAATGAATACAAAAATTCCCGTGGCACTTTTCCCCGGAAGCGCCCTGCAGGTGAGCCCATTGGCCGATGCTATATTATTTACATCACTTATATCCGGTCGCAATCCGGAGTATTTGATAGGTCAGCAGATACTGGCAGCACCGGTCGTAAAATCGGCGGGAATAGAAGTGATTCCCACCGGGTACATCCTTGTGGATAGTGGACGGCCAACCACAGCGAGTTATGTAAGCAATACTTCACCCATTCCGCACAATAAACCGGAAATTGCAGCAACAACCGCTCTGGCTGGTGAAATGCTCGGTTTTAAACTCATGTATCTTGAT
>CAZJLZ010000182.1:0-3349 GCA_964546775.1 uncultured Cryomorphaceae bacterium
TATATGGAAAGGAAAATATTACCCTCTTTTGGACATTTTAAACAAATTTCACAGTCAATTCCTACTATTAAGTCTCACTTTTTCAGCCTGAAAGGTAGCCTGATCTGGGACGTTTTGAGTGAAACCGCACAGAATTATGAAGCGTGGTGGAATCACCAGATTTTTGCCGGGGGTATCGCTACCATTTGCCTCGCTATCGGGTTTTACTGGTTGATCGCTCATGCCGTGAAGACAAAATTCCGGCTCAGTGATTTTTCGGTACCGTATCTTCTTTTGTCAACGGCATTTTTAACCTTTCTGCTATACATAAGGTTCGATGAAATTTCCGCTTATATTGCCGTGTACTTTCTGCCGGGGTATAGTGCAATGCGGTCGGTGACAAGGATTATCAATATTGAGTTGATTTTCTTTGCTTGCGCTACGGCCTTTGTTTTTTCGAGGATACTTAGCAAAAATTTTAAGTACCCTGCCTTAATTTTTGCCATAGCGTTGACTTTGTTGGTTCTGGACAATTACTTTCATACTGGCAAGTCGTACCGAATGGAAGTGAGTAAAGCAACGGAAAGAACTGATGTAATAGATAATTATTTTGCTCAAATACCTGCAGGGTCAGTAGTTTCTTACGAACCTGCAAAAAGGGCTTCGGCGTCTATATATTATCAGCTGGATGCAATGTTGGTGGCACAAAAATACGGGTTGAAATCGGTGAATGGTTATACCGCAACTTCCCCTTCCGACTATGGAATGTATTGGCACGAACCGACGGAAAAATCGAGAAATTACTGGCTGAGCAATAAAAATATGGAGCATGAGACACTATACATTGTCAATGGTGCGGGTATTGTAGAGCAAGTACCAGTGAGCGAAATCAGGAATTTCGATTACACGTCTGTTCATGATGACCGATTGAAACAATTAATCCACACCATCAGAAATGACAGGAAATGGATGGAATCGGTTGAGAAAAAGGCCGCAGAACGCAATATCACGGTTGATTCAATGTTGGTGATCGATGCATTATGGGTGATTGATCAGGAAAAATAATTGTCATATGCAACGGCTAATCCGTATTATCTCAATTCATGGCACCCCGTGTGGATTTCAAAAAGTAGAAAATAGCCAGGGATATTCTGCTTCCAAAAAGAACTAACTTCGTCGCATGGAAAGTCTGGAGCAGATTGCAGAGTTCAGGTCATCGCCAGGACTGATTGAAAAACTCAACGAGCACGGTATCAGAAAAAAATTCAAAGCGGGAAGTACCGTCCTTAGCGAAAATGCCTATATCCGCTCAATTCCCATTGTCACCAAAGGAGTACTGAAAGTTTTCCGCACGGATAATGACGGTCGCGAGATTCTGTTGTACTACATTAAAGCAGGCGAAAGTTGTATTATGTCATTTCTTGGCGGAATGCACGACGAAACCAGCAAAGTAAAAGCCGAAGTAGAGGAGGACGTTGAAATTCTTTTCCTGCCCATGGAAAAGGTTTCGCTGTTTATTAAGGAATATCCTCAGTGGCTCGATTACATATTCCGGCTGTACCATAAACGTTTCGAGGAACTCCTGGAAGTTGTCAACGCAATTGCCTTCAAAAAGGTGGACGAAAGACTTCTGAATTTGTTGAAAAAGAAATCCGAACTTACCGGTGCTAAAACCATTGCCGTAACGCACGAACAATTGGCCAACGAACTCGGTACTGCGCGTGTGGTGGTTTCCCGATTGCTGAAACAACTCGAAGAAAACGGTGTGGTGCAACTTGGCCGAAATGCTATCATCCTTTTGTAACCAAAGTAGCGCAAAAGGAATATTTCCCTTCCGACCTTTGCATTAGAAATTCAGAAATAATAAACAAACACACGCAATGTTAGGAATCTTTAAAAATCTGTTTCCCCAGACAGACAACAGCCGACTGTCAGAAGCCATAAAAGAAGGTGCATTTCTGGTGGATGTACGGTCACCTGGGGAATTTGCTTCCGGAAGCGTGAAAGACGCGATCAACATCCCGCTGAATAATGTGCAGCAAAAATTATCACAATTTAAGGGAAAGAAGAACATCGTTGTTTTTTGCCAAAGTGGTGCACGCAGCAACATAGCCAAGCAGATTCTGGATCAAAATGGTTTCCAGAACACCATCAACGGCGGTGCCTGGCACAACGTTGATCGAGCGGTGAAGGGGTGATCTGTCTTTTTACGAAGCCCTAAAAATCATTGGTGATTTTTAGGAGCGTTGCAATATTTACTAGTATCACTTGATAATGTAACAGGATGGGTACTCTGGAAATGAACACACGTAATTCGTATTAAATTTGCTCATTCTACGTTATTGTAATGGTATTTCATCCTGAAAAATTGACCATCACGGAAAAATCTTATTCCAGAGTTTACAGGGTATTTCATTGGGCAATCGCCATTGTGGTTGTAGTCCTCCTGTTCACTATCTTTCTGCGACTTACCTGGATGAATAAAGATCACATGGCTGGAATCATAGAAAGATTTCTTGCCGGATCAGGGCATGTTTTGACGCAAGATCAATTGATAGTTTTAGCAAAACAAATTCGGCAACCCATGTGGGACTGGCATATATACGCCGGATATGTTCTTACCGGATTGATTTCGATGCGTTTTCTGCTTCCGCTTTTCGGAGAAATGAAACTGCCGAATCCGTTTGAAAGGAACCTGAATTTTACGGAGAAATTTCAAAAAACAACCTACCTGATTTTTTACATAGGTGTCGTTATTTCTCTGATTACTGGACTTATTATAGAATTGGGCCCGAAGGATTATAAGCAACCAATGGAAGAGATCCATATTCTCTCTATTTATTATTTGTTACCCTTTGTAATCATCCATTTGACCGGTGTTCTGGCGGCCGAGTTCACTGATCAGAAAGGAATCATTTCCCGGATTGTGAGTGGAAAAAAGCATTGATTTTTTGAACTGCTTCATACATCGAATCACTCATGATTTCATGACGGATTTGATGTTCGGTGCGCTGGTTCACAAAAATTCCCCATATTTCGTTGATCTTTTCTAACCGAACAATAAGAAGCTCAATAGAACCAATATGGAAAGAAGGTTGTCTATTGCAAATCGTCTGAGAGAGGTATTACTGAATGGACGTTGGATCGCGAACACCAATTTCCGCGAGCAGCTTGAAAATACTTCATTTGATCAGGCTACCCGAAAAATCGGGAATTTGAATACTATTGCTCAGCTGACGTTTCACGTCAATTACTACATCGCCGGGTTGCTGAATGTGCTGAATGGCGGGAATCTGGAAATTCAAGATAAATACAGCTTTGACCTTCCGCCAATGAAGTCAGAAGCCGATTGGCATCGGTTGATCGTGGA
>CAZJLZ010000183.1:0-2884 GCA_964546775.1 uncultured Cryomorphaceae bacterium
TTATGTGTCACACAATGATTCGAAAAAGGGCTTTATCAACAGAGCATATCAATTAGTAAAATCCTTTACATTAAGGAGCAAACTACGGTTGGTTAATAAATGGTCGTCCGGAAATTATCTTATGGATTTCGGCTGTGGGACCGGCGACTTTATTTCATTTGCCAACCGACAAAATTTTAATGTTACAGGTATTGAACCTGACCGTGACGCACGAAATCTTGCGAAACAAAAAGGGATTCAGGTACATGAACCGGGTTGGCTGCAAAATGATTCTTCCAAATTTGATGCAATCACCCTCTGGCACGTTTTGGAACACACCTATAATCCGAAACAAACATTACAGATACTCAAATCTCATCTCAATGAAGGGGGAGTTTTAATCATCGCAGTACCCAACTATTCTTCCTGGGACGCTACAAATTATAAAGGTGATTGGGCCGCTTATGATGTACCGCGACATTTATTTCACTTTCACCCTAACACACTTCGCAAACTCGCCGAAGCCACAAACATGAAATTGGAAAAAACTCAAGGTATGTTTTTCGATGCGTTTTATGTTTCTATGCTCAGCGAAAAATATCGTGGCAACAATTTCATTAAAGGAATATGGAACGGTTTAAACTCAAATCTCAAAGCTTCCAAATCCGGAAATTATTCAAGTTTAATTTACATTTTGAAAAAATAGCCTTTTAAATGGCCGTTTTTATCTCCGGACGCTTCTGTAGTACAAGACCCCTATTTCCCGAAGATCGTTAAAAATTTGAGGCCGACCTGCTACACCTTGTGTCACAAGCCATTAGCCGTTTAGCGAGTTAGGATTCGGTCAACTCTTCAAAATAAACCCCCATACCGAACCAAATCACTCTCGTCAATTCTGCGTAGTTTTGCTTCTCCAAAAAACTAAGCATGCTTACAGAATCTTCTACAACAATTGATATTTCAAAAGAATTAGAACAACTCTCCATCAAGCCAGAAAACGACGGGTGTTCTGTCGGACAAGGATCGTTCGGTAGTGGTCCCTCCATCGAGAGCTATTCTCCGGTTGATGGCGCACCGATCGCCAAACTCTCAACCTGCACACGTGAGGACTATGATCGCGTTGTTGCTATTTCTCAAGAAGCATTTAAAACCTGGCGCACAATGCCCGCTCCACAACGCGGTGAAATCGTCCGTCAGTTCGGTCAGAAATTGCGGGACTACAAAGCACCCCTTGGAAAATTGGTTTCCTACGAAATGGGGAAATCCCTTCAGGAAGGTTTGGGCGAGGTCCAGGAGATGATAGATATCTGCGATTTCGCTGTTGGTCTTTCCCGTCAATTGTACGGATTGACCATGCACTCTGAACGGCCTCTGCATCGCATGTATGAACAGTATCACCCCATTGGAACAATAGGAGTTATTTCGGCATTCAACTTTCCGGTAGCCGTTTGGGCATGGAACGCTGCTCTTGCCTGGGTATGCGGTGACGTATCTATTTGGAAACCATCTGAAAAAAGCCCACTTTGTTCTGTTGCGTGTCAAAATATCTGGAAAGAAGTCGCTGAATCCAATAATCTTCCAGAAGGAATCAGTTGTCTCGTGAATGGCGATTATACAGTTGGGGAATTTATTTCAAATGACTCCAGAATTCCACTCGTTTCCGCAACCGGTTCTATCCGCATGGGTAAAATCGTAGCAAGTTCCGTGGCCCAACGTCTCGGGAAATCTTTGCTCGAACTCGGAGGGAATAATGCAATTATCATTACCCCGGATGCTGATCTTAAAATGACTATTATCGGTGCTGTATTCGGAGCAGTCGGAACCGCGGGACAACGCTGTACCTCAACCCGAAGACTCATCATTCACGAAAGCCAGTACGATACTGTTAAAGAAAAACTGGTAGCTGCTTATGGACAATTGAAAATTGGAACTCCACTGGATCCAAACAATCACGTCGGGCCGCTCATAGACCGTGATGCAGTACAGCAATACCTCAACGCTATCGAAGCTGTAAAAAGTCAGGGTGGTAAAATGCTGGTAGAGGGAGGCGTCTTAGATGGAGAAGGTTTCGAAAGCGGTTGTTACGTCAAACCGTGTATCGCCGAAGCCGAAAACGATTTTGATATTGTTCAGTCCGAAACATTTGCTCCGATTCTTTACATTATGAAGTACAAGACGCTGGAGGAAGCCATTGCTCTTCAGAATGGAGTGGTACAAGGACTTTCATCAGCTATAATGACCAATAATCTCCGTGAAGCAGAATTGTTTCTCAGCTATGCAGGAAGCGACTGCGGTATAGCAAATGTTAACATTGGTACCAGTGGAGCTGAAATTGGAGGTGCTTTCGGAGGTGAGAAGGAAACCGGTGGCGGACGTGAGTCTGGATCTGATGCCTGGAAGATATATATGCGCCGACAAACCAATACTATTAATTACAGCACGGAACTACCATTGGCACAGGGAATCAAATTTAACTTGTAGCTTTCTAATGGTTCATTTTTTTTGGTGCTGCATGAACGCCAACTATAGTCACCTTTAATTATGTTTCTTTCATTGCGGCTTCCTAAAACGGTTTTATTATTACTGTGCTTGATTGCCGCTTGTTCATCACACGATGTACAATTTTCACAGAGGTTATTGAACAAACAGTGGGCAGGCTATATGGAAACCGGCACCACCCATATTCCGTTTCGATTTGAGATCAACGATACTTCTCTCATCCTGATAAACAGATCTGAAAATATTGCGCTGGTCTCTACTCTTAACGCAGATACAATCCGTTATACTATTCCACACACTGAAGGAATTGTTGAAGTATTTAATGCTACACCTGAAAGCTTATCAGGGCGGTGGTTCAGCTCGCAACTGCCTGAAAAATATTTTAATTTCACAGCAAAACCAGACT
>CAZJLZ010000184.1:0-3454 GCA_964546775.1 uncultured Cryomorphaceae bacterium
CCGTGGGATCGGGCGAAAAACGATTGGATGGCCGTGAATCCGGGAATTTGTTCTTCTTTCGTTTTTGGGTGCAAACCCGGTGATAAAGTCACTATTTCGGGACCTTACGGAGAGTTTTTCATTAAAGACACCGGTGCTGAAATGTTGTACATAGGCGGAGGTGCAGGTATGGCTCCGATGCGTTCGCATTTGTTTCACTTATTCCACACGCTTAAAACAGATCGTAAGGTTACTTATTGGTACGGTGGTCGCTCCAAAAGAGAGCTTTTTTACCTCGAGCATTTCCAGGAGATCGCTAAAGAATTTCCGAACTTTCAGTTTTTCATTGCTCTTTCTGAACCTGCAGAAGAGGACAATTGGAAGTTGAAGAAGAACATGGACGATGATGAAGGAGATGGTTTCGTGGGATTTGTTCATCAGGTTGTGATCGATCAGTATTTATCAAAACACGAGGCTCCTGAGGATATAGAGTTTTACTTTTGCGGACCTCCATTGATGAATCAGGCTGTTCTCAAAATGGTAGACGACTGGGGAGTTCCGGATGAAAACGTGGCCTTCGACGATTTCGGAGGATAGTAGAAAGGCTTAAAAAGCGAAGAGTGCTGTTTGAAATTCAGGCGGATCTTTTTTTTTGATTCATCGGACAATGGCGAGCGGAAAATGAAACGGATTGTTATTTTCTGTCACCCTGAGCAGGTAGATTCCCGGATTTAAATGAGCAGTTGATAGTACAACATTACAAAGTGCAGTCGGTTCATACAGGATTCGTTTTCCCCCAAGATCGAATAACTCAATGCGTAAGGCTGTCGTCCGGTTGCAATCAATTCGCAAATAGCCATTGGCTGGATTTGGGTAAATAAGATAATGGTTGTCAGATGGATGGAGGTTGTTGAGGCTACTTACAAAGTCCACTTCAAACTCCTTATTGAATGCACAACTGTTGTTGTCCAACACCGCAACCATATAATCTCCGGCGACTAAGTTTGAAATGTAAGTGGTGTCGGTGATTCCTGTGCTCCAGTTGATCTGGTAGGGTGTGACGCCCCCGAAGATTTGCAATTCAGCACTTCCGCCAGCAATTCCTTGTACCTCATTCTCAACCTCCACGAGAGAATAAAGCGAGTCCGGTTGGGCAATCGTGAAATCTATTTGAAGCATACAAAAGTTCCAGTCCACGACATCAACTGAATAATCTCCGACAGAAAGCGCGTTGGGATTAATTCCGTTCCAGTTATAGAAATACGGTTCTACGCCTCCTGTAATTGAAATTTCTACAGAACCTGTTTTTCCATTGAAACACAGAACACCCTGCACAGCGGTAGTTGCCCATAAACTATCAGGTTCTATTATTTCTGTAGTGTCAGAAAGGTGGCAGCCATAGCTGTCAATTCCATTGAAATAATAAACCCCGGAATCGAGATTGTCAATAAACTGACCCATCTGACCGGAATTCCAGACGATTTCCTCCATTGGAGATGTGGATACTTCCAACCAGATTGAACCATCACTCTCACCGAAGCACGAAATTTCATCTACAAGAAATTCTACCAGAGCTTCTGGTGCTTCAATAATCTCCAGAGGGTTTGATTGACCCTCAACGCCAAAAATGGTTGTAATGGTTACCTGATAGGTTCCGGGTTCGGTTATCGAAATATATCGATCTTCTGAACCTGTATTCCAAAGATATCCGGCATAATCCCCTGCGTCCAGTACCAGGGTGTCGCCGGGGCATAAATAATTTGATCCGGATGATGTTATATCGTAGGGCACCACAGCGCTGGTTCCTTCAATAAAGTGATAGTGATTATTGACAAGTAAATTGTAAGCCACTTCCCGCAAACCCATGTTCCATTCAAGTACTAAAGAATCAATGGTACTAATGGAGCCCAATCCAAAAATGATTTTTCTCGAATTCTGAGCAATCAGATTTTCACCGCACAGAGTATATCGTACGTAATGATTTCCTCCTGCAAAACAATGTATCCATGTACCAATGCCATCCTTATTGCTTACTGTGCCATTGAGTGTAAGGGACAAATAGTTGTTGTCTCCACCGTTGTTTTCGTAAAGTTTCGCAGGATAGGGGAACTGATTGTTGATTGCAAAGTCGTAATATCCGTCGTTATTGATATCTCCTTTGGCGCAAACGAAAGTTTCGGAGGAATCATTTTCATTCCCGAACAGATTGTTTTCAATTGTAAAATTTTCGCCCTGGTGATTGATGTAGTAATGATTCCCAACAGGCTCCAAAACCGGAGATGTAACGGAGACAAACAAGTCTTCCCAGGAATCGTTGTCATAATCTATCCATAAGGATCCCCAACTCACTTCAATCAGATGTACGCCTGTTTCTGAAGCAACATCGGTAAAGGATCCATCTCCATTGTTTTCCATGAAAACGTTTCCAACTGGCGGATTATTGGTAATATAAATATCCAGATCCTGATCGTGGTCATAATCGGTAACAGTTCCGGTCATGGAACATATATTAAAACCAAACCCCGAAGTGTCTGTTACAGAGGTAAAGGTGCCATCGCCGTTGTTTCTGAACAGTTCATTGGGCCACGAAACGCGGTCAATTACAAGAAAAAGATCTTCCCAACCATCGTTATTATAGTCCAGAAAAACGGGTTGAAAACACGGTCGGGGAGGTAGATAAACTCCGGCGGATACAGTAGCATCTGAAAAGGTTCCATCTCCATTGTTGCGATACAGTTTTCCTTCGTGCTGCTCTCCGGGATTGAAAACCGGATGATAGAATTTGGAAACGTACAGATCAAGAAATCCGTCGTGATCATAATCTGCGAAAGCAGCACCTACGTGATAAAAGTTTCCATTCATTATCCCGGCTTCTGACGAAACCTCAGTAAAATTAAAGGAACCATCGTTGTTCCATAATTGTAGCGGTGCGCCGAATTTGGTGAGTAGTAAGTCAGCGTCACCATCATTATCATAATCTGCCCACAGTATCATGCTGATGTTCTGGGCCGGAATATTCGGAATTGAAAACGGAGCAGATTCTAAAATGCCATTGTTGTTGACATAGAATCTGGGTGTGCTACTGCCATTGCTGATACTCAGGTCATCCCAACCGTCGTTGTTAAAGTCATAAAAGCTGATTCCATCACCGTGGGGAGACCCATACGGTAGTATATCGTTTCCAAGGAAATACGAGACGTCTGAGAATTGAGCGCTCAAAAAACTGGTAGAAACGCACAGCCACACGATAAGAAGCATCCCAAAGCCTCTTGCCGCCATCGATCTGGATGTTTTCATAGTCCAGCGGCATTTTTTGGTTAATATGTTGGTCCGCTCAAGAAGAACTCAGAGCGTATATATTGGACGAGTTGGAAGTACAAAGTTGCCGGTTGAGGGATAAGAATCCCACAGGGTGGTAGACATTATTCATCGAAGTCGCGGCCGATAGGCTTGTCCGATGACCGGTATTTCTGAT
>CAZJLZ010000185.1:0-4128 GCA_964546775.1 uncultured Cryomorphaceae bacterium
TGGGCTGTCCACCTCCAACGCTGGCGCCAGCAGCCATTACGCTGGTAATTACTGAACGATACAACACATCATCTGTCAACACAGGAAGTGCAAATTCTGAAGCCGGGCCATAACCCATAAAGCCCATCGAAGCATCTTTTCCAGTTGTAGTCTCCATTAAAGCCTGACCGGTTTCAAAATCAAAGATTTCAATCTGATTGAAGTTTGTAATGATTAAACCATTTTGGAGTCGAATATCCGGTTTCACAGACGAATTATTGAAACCACCTTCCTTTTTGACACGGTAGTTTTTATTATAGCTCGATTGCCACAAAATATCTCCTGAACTCATGTCGATACGAAGTATGTCTTTACTTGCCTGATAGAGATATTCCATTCCCGGCAAAGTCGGCAGCCATGCAGGATTGCCTCCAAATGTGAGCAGGGAGTTGCTTTCCTTGTCGTATAAAATGTGTGATAACCCTTTTGCTGTTTGCGCTACTTCCCATTTCGATTCTCCGGTGGATAAATCAACACAGGTAAGCCCCAGGAAAGTATCGACCAACACTTCATCGCGCTCAGGAATGATCTTGATTAAACTTTCAA
This sequence comes from uncultured Cryomorphaceae bacterium, assembly GCA_964546775.1. Classification (GTDB taxonomy): domain Bacteria; phylum Bacteroidota; class Bacteroidia; order Flavobacteriales_D; family SKUL01; genus SKUL01. The sequence continues at coordinate 586 of CAZJLZ010000185.1, forward strand.
TATAATGGGCTGGGTATTGAAGCATATCAACACCTAATGCCGCGCGGGCCTTAGGCCCTGGTGTCACGGACGCCAAGTTACTCATAAGGTCTTTTACCCGGTCCATGCTCCATTGTAGTTCTGAATTGGTCCACAGCGAATTACCGTTGTTCAGATCAATAAGAGAAAAAACTTCCCGCTCTGCTCCATAATCAAAACGCAAAACGGCATTGCGGTGCGGAAGGGGAACATGTACAATTTTCTGCAAGGCGTCCAGTTCTTCGGCAACAGAAGTTTTTTCTTTTTCGCTGCCGCCACCAATTTTGATGCCTTCGGACTTTGATGGACCAAAGCCGGTTGGTCTAATTCCTTTAAATTTTTTCTCGCTTTTAACGCAGGTGGACTCAGTAATTAAACTTCCCTTTGAGCTATCAAAAACCTCGATTGCCAGTGGGTTTAGCACCGCTACTTTTTTGTCAGCGCCTGTGCTTACTAGCACAGTTAGCGGAGCATGATCTTTATCATAATGGTTCAACCTGGACTCCCATAGTGGTTTAAAATTTTCCTGAGCGCTTGCTGCTATAGAAAGAACTAAAGCGAAAGTGGTAGTAGAAAAAATTGAGAAACTTTTCATTTTGGTCTGTGCTATTAATTACTGCACCAAATCATACTTACTAATCTCTGACGCATTTCGGATTCTAGTATCTATTACTTATCACACTCACAACCAACCTCTCCGACTTCCCAGTAAGTGCCGTTTTCCCAACCATTGTTGATACAGCACGTTTTACAATTATTCGTTCTGGCTTCCATCGTACTACCTGTTATCCCCGAACACTCCGGAATACGCTCGGCTTCAACTTTATTCTTACAATTAGTCAGAAAAAGCAGGAGCAACAAGGCAATGATGATTGGAAAATTAATTGAGGTTTTCATTTCTTTTTGTGTTGATTCAAAGCGAATGTACTTTAATTCAAACCCCAATAACTTATGAATGTATAAACAGTATCCCTATTTGTATGAAGGGGAGGATTTGAAGGATGAGCGTAATTCTTACCTGATTTTCAATTATTGTTTTTCACTAAACATGGCTCTTTGAATCTGGTAGTTCAATTCACTATTTCTTTTCAAAATTTAAAAGCACGGCTGAGTAATAGTGCCCTTGTAGCATGTTTAATTTGTTATCCGTTAAATCTTCAATGCGAAATATTAAGTCCTCTTTATTTGTTTCAGAAATGATAAAATATCTTCCAGAAGGTGAAATACTCCAGGTTCCATTTTTATCTACCGAAGTGCCGTATAACCTGTAACGACCATTTGCTGTAATTTCCATTGTCGTGAAATGCGGAGGTTTCTTAGCGTCTTTATCGACCACTACATCCCATTTTCCTAGAATCAGTTGAGCGCGGTTGGGAATTGTATTGTGCATTACAAAGAGATCAAAACGTTTTTCTGTTTTTCCTTCATTGGGATCTCTCTTGTCTGCTGGGTCAACCGGAACTCTTCCATAGATCTGGCTATCGGATATGCTGTCAATCTGTATGACCATCTCGGGATCACCTTTCAATACCAGTTCAATCGCATCAACTTCACCAGAAATCATCCAGGAAAAAGGACCGTAGGTAAATTCTGCTGAAGTGATATTTGGTGCTTCTACGATCATCTTCCTACTTTCCTGCACAAATTCTAGAAGGGTGGGTCCAAGCCAATCTTCTTCACCGGGTAAAGTCTGGGTAAAAACCTTTCCATCCAATGCTGCCTTCGCCTGTTCTACTGTCTGGCCATATAATGACACCAAAAAACAGGTGCTTAAAACCGTTAAAAATATCCTGGTCCTCATTTGCTTAGTATTAATTTTCCGGATTCTATGTGTTCTCCTACACGGAGCCGATAAAAATAAATACCGGCTGGAAATGTGGCTCCTTTAAAAGAATATTGATGGCTTTGGACATCAAGGGTAGCATTTACAAGTGTTTGGATGCACTTACCGTCTAAATCATAAATCTCCAGTAAAACCTTTTTAGGTTCCTTCAGTTTGAATGTTATTGTGGTGGATAATGACGTAGAACCAATACTTTTCATGTCCGAGAGCTTTGGATTGTTTTTGATTAATAGATTACTCTGGTTACTACCGTCTTATAACTAACGAATAAAATACATTTGTCCTGGACAGAGTAATTTTCCGAGTGAAGAAAAAGCCGGAGTAGTAGCATATCGCACTACTCCGGAGAATTATTAACCAAACTGAATCAATAAAACAATTGCTCAATCCACAATCAACTTCTCTACGGAAACCATCTTTCCATCCACCGAAATCTGCACCATATACATGCCGGATGAAAGGACATTGGAGAATCGCAGCAGTCGACTCAACGACACACCTTCATGACCGAAACCTTCGGTGGCTATTTGTTTGCCGTAGATATCGTACACGCCGATGCTCACGTCTTGGTGACCAGCACTCAATCCATCCAGTGTTATGCGTACTTCGTCGCCGCGGTTCGGATTCGGGAATAGAGTTGCTTTTCCATTTATTTCTGCATTGCGCATTGCCTCCATTCCATCACCTTCCTGGCCGGGAGGTCCGAGAATGGTTATCACACATGGAGGGCCATAAGTACCGGGTACTCCCCATTGATTGACTTTCACCCGCACATTGTAATCTCCAGCCGAAAGCGATGGGCTGACTCCGTTGAAGAAACAAACGTAATTAGATGTATTCCGTGTGCTGATGACTCCGGTGCTGAGCGATTCAAACTGGAAGGTGTAATAATTGGCTTCGCAAACAGACTCGGACATTACGTAGCTGTTTGGAGCAAATGTTCCTCCGCAGAATGGACTGCGCAGCACCACATCATTTGGCGGCGGTGCTATAGTCAGTGGTAAAATAGTAGAGAATCCACTCCAGATCCCATCTACCTTAACTTCTACTCCAACATGATAGGTCATTCCAGGTGCCAGGCCGGTAACCCAGGAGAGGCGAACTTGTGGATTGCCTGCGTTGCGCAGGTAAAATATCTCGTTTCCATTGTTGGGGTCTGTATCGGGATCAAATCTCCAACGGAAATCCTGTGCATTGGCAATATTGTACGCTGAAGTCACATCACAGAGTGTGTAGTCGTTGCCCTGTACATTGGTCGGTGAAAAGTTGGGCCGCAGCTCAGTGGTTGGAATAATCGGGTTAGTGCCGATAAAGCAAATGGTGGCATATTCTCCCCATACACCATCCACACGGGCTTTCACACGTACATCGTACGTTTCACCTGTTTGAATACCACTCACCCATTGTAGCCTCAGGTAACGATTTCCGTCGATCCGTGTATATTCTGGAAGTGTATTGCCGTTTCCATCTGTAAATTCCCAACGATAGGCATCGGCATTGGGAACTGCGTCGCAGGAAATAAAATCGGCAAGATAATGTCCAGTTGTATTACAATCCGAATCGCTGACTTTGGTATCTGGGACTTCGCTTGCTTCAGGAACGGTAATCAACAGTTGTTCTTCACAATTTTCGAAATCGGTTACTGTAACGATATAATCCCCTGCAAACAGTCCGGTAGCGGT
>CAZJLZ010000186.1:0-4949 GCA_964546775.1 uncultured Cryomorphaceae bacterium
GGCAAGGCGGCCAAGGTCGGGATCTGGTTCCTGATGATCACGTTTGGCGCCAGCTTTGGATACACGGTGATGGGCCGCATCGCGCTACTCGCCATCCGGATCGAATTCCTGTTGGACGACTGGCTCTGGTTGATCGATAGTAGTGGCCGTTTGTTAATGGTAAATACAACTTTTTCCGAAGCCTTTGAAACGGAAAGCGCATCCTTAATCGGTACCAATCCAGCAGATCTGGCTACATCAGAAGAAGAGCGTACCAAATGGCAGGGGTATTACAACAGAGCTTTGAACGGTGAAGAAGTACATGTAACAGAGGATGTGCCTGGCAAAAAGGGGGAAATTATGCAAATCGAATTCCGTTTGTTTCCGATCAGTACCACCAAGGATAAAGTCGAGATGGTAGCTTGTTTTGGTCATGATATTACATTTCTGAAGAACGTACAAAAGGAAATAGAGAATCAAAACAATACACTCAAAGAAATTACCTGGATGCAGGCTCATGTCATCAGAAAACCGGTTGCCAACATACAAGGCCTGATCGATGCTCTGGACACAGATCACCTCGATAATAAGGAGAACAAGCAGATCCTGCAACTTATACGAAACCAGTCCGATGAGCTCGATGCTGCGATCCGACAGATAGTGGACCGGGCAGGGGAAGTTGGTATCAACAACGCTTAGAACTCTGGTGGGTATTCTTTGGTTTTTGTTGAAGTTGTTGGCAGGGGTAATTGCTACATTTGCTTCCTATGAACGAGAGCGAACATTTCGATTTCCGAGAGGAAAAGCAAACCGATCGGGAAATAGACCGTGTACTGAGACCCAAAGTCTTTGATGATTTTGCAGGGCAACGCAGCGTCACCGAAAACCTGAAAATTTTTGTTGCAGCTGCTTTAAAGCGCGAAGAGTCGCTGGATCATGTATTGCTGCACGGACCTCCGGGATTGGGTAAAACCACGCTGGCCAATATCATTGCCAATGAAATGGGTGTTGGAATCCGGATCACTTCGGGTCCTGTACTCGATAAACCGGGAGATCTTGCCGGGTTACTCACGAACCTTGAAGTAAACGATGTACTCTTCATAGACGAAATTCATCGACTGAGTCCGGTCATTGAAGAGTATCTCTATTCGGCTATGGAGGACTACAAGATTGATATCCTTATTGACAGCGGCCCAAATGCCCGTACTGTTCAGATAGCTTTAAACCCGTTCACGCTAATCGGCGCTACTACCCGTTCGGGTTTGCTTACTGCCCCATTGCGCGCCAGATTCGGTATCAACTCAAGACTTTCATATTACGATTCCGAAACGCTTATGCATATTGTTCAGCGTTCGGCAGAATTGCTCAATATCCCTATATCAGATGAGGCGGCCATTGAGATAGCGTCGCGCAGTCGTGGAACACCCCGAATTGCGAATGCGTTGCTGCGGAGGGTTCGTGATTTTGCGCAGATCAAGGGGGATGGAACCATCGAAAGCAAAATTGCGCAACATGCACTGAACGCGTTGAATGTAGATCAGCGTGGTCTCGATGAAATGGACAACAAGATTCTGCAAACCATAATTGAAAAATTCGGAGGTGGGCCCGTCGGGATTACCACCATTGCCACCGCGGTGGGAGAAGATCCGGGAACTATAGAAGAAGTATACGAGCCATTTTTGATTCAGGAAGGGTATCTCAGCAGAACTCCCAGGGGCAGACAAGCCACTCCGGCGGCATTTGCACATTTTAAAAAAACACCCCCCACCGATCAGGGGCAGCTATTCTAAGAAATCTATGAAATAGTAGCCGGTTTAGCTACACTGCACTCATGTGCCGGTCAAAAACTTCGGCAATTACTTCTGCATACAGGTGTCCAAAACTTGCAATACACCATGCGCGAAGTAATATCAGTTCATCCTTTTGTACCCAATTTACTGCCTTTCTCAGTTCTTTACGAAAAAGCCTTCTATCAAAACTAACCTTTGATAAAATCTTCTTGCTTAGTTCCAACATGGTTAATTTGGTTAAATGGTGATTAAACGGTCGATTAAATTAATCATAATGTCGGATTCAAAAAAATTTGTGAATGTTAAAATCGCCCAACTGAAATTAATTAATGACCAATTCTGTACCACAAGCTAACGACAACGGCGAAACAATAATTGTATGCGACAAGGAGGGATTTTTCAACAATGAATGAACAATAGAGAAAGATATGGTCATTCGCTCGGTTATCGGTTTGATTTTGAATAATTCCAAATTTTAAACGATGATAAGCCAAGAAATGTGAAAAAGATTCTCGCGACGAATCAGGGGGTATTTACCCACATTTTATTGACCTGTACAATTTCCCGCGTATCGCCGTGATACAGATAGGCAACAATTTCACAGTGTTCTTCTTTCCAGGCCTCATTGAGCGTGTATTGATAGCTGAGCGTTTTTTCCTGATTGGCTTCTCCACTGTCGAAAGCCAGATCTCCCCATGTGCCGTTGATGTTGTCACGCAATACATGTCGGTGAAGGTAGTTCTCGATGTCCACCCCATTGTTGAGTTGCCAGTCGTAAATACTGTCTTCAACCAAATAGGCGGTCATAAAATAATTACCGCTTGCCATTTCGGAGGTAATAGTCATGGTTATGTCAACCTCTACTACACGTGTAGCTTCATTATAGGACATTACGTCTATGCTGAGATTCGCGGGAGCGGTGGTTTGAATCATCGGATTAATTATTTCGCCCCATGCGGAAGGAGCTACTGTGCGCGAATCAGAAATGATTCTCCTGTTAACCGCCCCGGTAGGTAGTCCGGGACTATCAAAAAAATCTGTATAATAATGCGTTGCTGCGGGTGTCTGAAAATTGGTACTATAGGGCCCGGAAGAAGAAGGCGTTGAAAACTGAGCAGATCCATGAACACTCACAATTATGAGCTGATCGCCATATACGTTGTACAGATTTGTGGCAATGTCGTGTGCCTGTGGACAATTGGTGCATCGAAAACCCGTAAGATCTTCCAATAGTATTTTCTGCGCTTCGGGAGTAGTATTGTTGCCGCCGTTGTGCGGAACATCAAATGGGTCGTCTACTTTATCGCAGGAGGTGATGATGAGAAGTGCAAACAATACTGTTACAATAGTTTTCATAATACAAATTTAAAAAGTACTGGTAAACTGAACAGACAATCCGTTTGACGCAGGGACGGTCCGACAGATACCCCCGACACAGAATACTCCTGCACGCTGACGGCCGTAACTTACTGTTAACCGGCTACCTCCGTGAATATATCCAATTGCTCCAAATGGAAAATGAAACCGTTGATTCGGGTTAGCATTGCCGTAATTCCATTGATTCATGACCGTAAAAAACCAGTGTGGTGAAACGGTGTATTCGATTAAGCCCGTAACCCAGTTTTGTAGATGCTGATCTGTATTGAGGTGTTGAACCTCTACCCTCAAATTGTTGGCTCCGATTCTCAAATCCATATCTACGAGGTGAATGTCGGAATAAACGGTTCCTTTACTTTTTTCTCCGTCATAGAAAAAAGCACCTTGAATAATGTCGTTGTCATAAACAAGATTCAGATACATGTACTTGATTTTGATATTCCGGTTGAGCTTTCTGGAAACAGATATATTGAAATCCTGAAAATACTGATCCTCTCCGATAGAAAAGAAGTTGGTGGTATAGCCGTGCCGCTGACTGTCCATATCGTTCAACCGGGTGGTGTCCGGACTGTACGCAATCGAATAATTCGCCTCAATCTTGGTACCGTATTTTCCGCCAAGAGCAGAACCCCGTTTAATGGTGTAAAATATCTCGCCCATAAAAGCTACTTCTCCATTGGGTTGGGTTGCATAGGGATACAACGTTGCAGGAAGATTATAAGTGTGCTGAACGGTAGTTGCGGGGTTGTAATTGATATTCAAATCGAAAGGCCCGGCATTTCTGTCGGACTGAAATGACATATTATCCAGAGATTTTGCGGTCAATGAGATTCCCAATCCACGTGTTGAATAGCTGGTGTTGATGATCAAGCCCTGTCCGGGTTTATAAAGCCCTAAGCCCGGGGCTATTTCACTATCAGGAACAATAAGAGCATTTTGACGGCTGGGATCATTGTATTTGTACACGTACTCTCCGCTGATTATAAAACCACCGTTGGTTAATTTAAGACGAGACGCCCATGCACTTACGTTTTCCGGAAGATTGTACAACGGATTGCGGTCTTCCTGATATTTACTTACAAAGCTTCCACCGAGGTATATTCTGGTCCGTGATGTTCCGGCACTATCCCAAAGAGCCACGAGATCCAGATCGGCATTGATTCCACGAACAATACCGTCTCCTTTTGTAAATCCATTGTCGAAGTGTCGGCGCTGTCGCCCGTATAATCCTGTAATTTCCAAACTTCTGTGTGGGTGAACCTTTAGTCTGAATCCGTCGAGTGAATTGTCAATTCCCAATCCGCGCTCTTCAAAAAAGCGTAAAATCATGCCCGTACCGAATTGTTCATAGATATTTCCTATGGTTACGTCGAATATATCGTGTTGATATCGTGCATAGCGGTAGCCGATACCGGTTCCGGTCCATGGCAAATCAGGGCTGGCAGGATATCCAAGTAATGCCGGCGTGTAAGTTTCAAAGCGAACACCTGCGCTGAAGTTTCCCCGGTTGTAAATAAGGTTTGCGAAGCCCATCAGGCCCATTTGTTCCGGCGGAGGAATGGCATTAATTAGACTATCTGCCTGGTAATATTGACCGTCCAGTTGTATGTTTCCGTGAATCGATCCGAGGTCAACCGGAGTATCTTGTTGAGCGATTAAATCAAAAGGCAACAAGGGCAATACAAAAAGCAGAACGTGAAGGTGAAATCTCATTTGAAATCCAAAGGTGAAAAATTTCTAGTTGACGAGCTCTTTTATTTTCTCGTACAATTCATACTCATCTCCCGGAGCGTAATTGTTGTG